>JADJPK010000011.1 GCA_016713305.1 Betaproteobacteria bacterium | reverse complement strand
CGCCGGCAGCATCCTGTGGCGTGCCATCAAGGGCGAGGTGAAGCCCGTCATGGCCTGGGGCAACCGGCCTTTGCTGGCGCACACGCTCAAGCAGAACACGGAACGAGGGCCCGAACAAGGAATTCACGGACGCGGCGCGCGCGAGGGCGAACGGCGTGGACTGCTCGCGGCCTCCTCTTTCGGCGGTTTTCAGCAGGCGGATATCCGCGATGCCGGAATCAGCGTCGTCACCGTCGCGGACGGGCAATGCGCATCAAGCCCGGGACGAGTGCGAACGGATTCGCGACATTGCCTGGGCCCGCAAGGAAGATTTCATCTACCGGGCGGCCGCTGGCGGACGCGCTGCGCAGCCAAGAAACTGGCTGACGAACACGGCGGGCCGATCCTGCTGCTCGATCACGCCGACAATGTGCGTCAGGTGCGAACCAGGACACCATGTATGTGTTGGTGGGAGGCGCTCGCCGCCGGGCTCACGGCATTGCGGTCGGCCCGACGCGCGATCCGGAAGCCGTCGCCCGGAATGATCGAGGCAGGCGTCAGGGCCACGGTGACGCTGGACATCGGCGGCAAGATGGACATGCCGCCATCGGCCGCAAGGGAGAACCTGCGTCTGACCGGCGTCGTGCGTGCCATCACCGATGGGGAGTACACGGTAGTGGGCCGCAGTTCACCGGAATGCGCTGCTACATGGGGCGGACGGCCGTGCTGGACACCGGGCACCGCGGAGATCGTCGTGATCGAGCGCAACCAGGAGCCCTGGGACCGCGCCGTGTTCACCAGCGTGGGCATCGACCCGACCCGCAAGCGCTTCCTCCTGCTCAAGTCCCGGATGTACTTCCGGCCGGTATTCCTGCCGATCGCCAAGGGCATGGTCTTCTGCGACGCACCCGGTGTGGGAACGTCGGACTGGACGGCCTTCGAGTACAGGAAGCTCCGCCGCCCGATCTACCCCCTGGACGAGTTTCCGGCCGGGCATCGTTGAATTTGGCCGGCCCGGCACCCCTGTCGACGATGGCAGGGGTCGGATGTTCGTACCGCCCGACCACCGGCAGGCCCCGATCATTCGAGACATTTCTCCGCGCGCGAGCCTCGTAACGCCGGGCTGCCTTGTCACAATCGCGTCCAGGCAAGGACTGATCAGTGCACGCGGCTCGCGCACAGGAATCAGACTTTCCCGGACAGGCCCGGAAGAAGATCGCGAACAGCCCGCCCTCCCCATCCTCCAAGACCCATCGCCAGTAACCTATCGCCCAACCATGAACAGCCTCTCGACGCCAATCTCAAGATCAAGGACATCCCCCACTGGATCAACGGCCGCGAAGCCCCGGGCACCAGCGGTCGCACGGCCGACGTGTTCGACCCCGCTCGCGGAGTGGTGACGGGCCGCGCGGCGCTGGCGTCGAACGAAGAGGTGGATGCCGCGGTCCGGAACGCGAAGGCCGCATCCCGGCCTGGGCTGCAACGCCCCCGCCTGGGCGCGCGCGGGTGATGTTCAAGTACAAGGATCTGCTCGAACACATGGACGAGCTGGCCGCGATTCTCACGGCCGAGCACGGCAAGGTGTTCTCGGACGCCAAGGGCGAGGTCATCCGCGGGCTCGAGGTCGTGAGTTCGCCTGTGGCATTCCGCAACTGCTCAAGGGCGAATTCACGGAACAGATCGGTTCCGGCATCGATTCGTGGTCCGTCCGCCAGCCGCTGGGCGTGTGTGCGCGGGCATCACGCCCTTCAACTTCCCTGCGATGGTGCCCATGTGGATGTATCCCTGGTGGCCATCGCCTGCGGCAATTGCTTCATCCTGAAGCCGTCCGAGCGCGATCCCTCCGCCAGTCTCCTGATGGCGAGGCTGCTCAAGGAAGCGGGCCTTCCCGACGGCGTGTTCAACGTCATCCAGGGCGACAAGACGGCCGTGGACGCGCTGCTCGCTCATCCGGACGTGGCGGCGGTGAGCTTCGGGGGCTCCACGCCCATCGCGAAGTACATCTATGAAACCGGAGCGAAGAACGGCATAGCGCGCAGGCGCTGGGTGGTGCAAAGAACCACCTCGTCGTGATGCCCGACGCGGACCTCGACCAGGCGGTGGATGCCCTGATGGGTGCGGCTTACGGAGCGGCGGGCGAGCGTTGCATGGCCATTTCGGTGGCCGTGGCCGTGGGTGGGGTCGCCGATGCACTGGTCGAACGCCTGGCCCAGCGTGCTCGCGCGCTGAAGATCAATCAGGGCATGGACCCGGCGGCGGAAATGGGGCCGCTGGTCACGTCCCAGCACCTGGGCAAGGTCACCGGTTACGTCGACAAGGGCGTGAGCGAAGGCGCGAAACTCGTGGTGGACGGGCGCGGTTGAAGCCGGCGGGTGCGAGAAAGGCTTCTTCCTCGGAGGCCGCCTGTTCGACGATGTGAAGCCCGGAATGACCATCTATCGCGAAGGGATCTTCGGGCCGGTGCTGCGGTGGTGCGCGTCGACGACTTCGAACAGGCGCTGACGCTCATCAACGAGCACGAATTCGGCAACGGCGTGTCCATCTTCACGCGCGACGGCGATGCGGCAAGGGAGTTCGCCAATCGCGTGCAGATCGGCATGGTGGGCATCAACGTGCCCATTCCTGTGCCCATGGCGTTCCACAGCTTCGGCGGCTGGAAGAACTCGCTGTTCGGCGACCACCACATGTACGGTCCTGAAGGCGTGCGTTTCTTCACGCGCATGAAGACCATCACCGCCGGTGGCCCGCCGGCATCCGCGCGGGGTGCTGAATTCGTCATGCCAACGATGAAATAGCCAGCCCCGGTACTGGTGGAGAGTCGATGGCCCGTATTCAATCGATCGAACGCCTGACGGAGATCATCGGCTCGCCCGGACCTGCGGTCGCGAAGAGAAGAGAGAGAGAGGGATTCAACGACCGGCTCACGCCAACAGGCACAGGCATTTCTCGCCCGCAGTCCGCTGGCGTTCATCGCCACCGTGGATCCGGGTGGGCAGCCGATGGTCTCGCCCAAGGGCGACGTTCCGGGCTTTCTGCAAGTGGAAGACGACAGGACCGTGCTGCTGCCCGAGCGTCATGGCAACAAGCTGGTCTACACGCTCCGGAACATCCTGGACAACGGCCGCGTGGCCATCACCGCGGTGGTCCCGGGAACCGGTGAGACGCTCAGGATCGAAGGTGCGGCCGAACTGGACGACGATCCGGCGCTGTGCGCCCGCCACGGGGCTCGCGGCCGAGATGCGCTGCTGCTGACGCGCATCCGCGTCCACCGCTGTTACTTCCACTGCGCGAAATCCATTCTTCGCAGCGATGTTTGGATACCCGGTTCCTGGCCGGATCCGATCGCCATCTCCTTCGGCCGCGAGATCGCGGCCAATCGGGGACTGCCGGAGTGCGATGTGGACTCGTTCGACGCAGGCGTGCGCGAACGGTATCGGACGGATCTCTGACGCAAGCTACGCGGCGTCCCTAGATGGCAAGGAGATCCAGCCGACTCGCGAAGCTCAGCCGGCCATCGGCTGGTCACCTCATGTTCCGCCGGCGGCTGTTCGAAATACTGGACGCGCCACCGCCCCTGGCGTGGATCGAAGGGCCGCCCGGCGGCGGGAAAACTTCCCTTGTCGCCAGCTACGTCGAAGAACGGCAACGGCCTTGCCTTTGGTATCAACTGGATTCGGGCGAGGATGTGGCGGGTCTGTTCCATCATCTCAGCCTTGGTGTGCCAAACAAGGGCGGACGTCTGCCCCGCTTCAAGCAGGAATACGAGCCGGATATTGGGGCGTTCGGCCGTCAGTTCTTTCGCGCTCTGTTCGCGCGCCTGCCACCTTGCTCCGTACTGGTGTTCGACAACTTCCATCGTGTTCCCCCGGACTCTCCGGGTGGCGGATATCGTCAGGCAGGCAGTGGAGCACGTGCCGCCGGGGTCGCGCCTCGTGATCGCGAGCCGTTCTTCACCGTCGAAGGCATTCACGGCCTTGCTGGCGGACAGCCGCATGAGTCTGATCGACTGGCATTCCCTCAGGTTCACGGTGGCGGAAACGGCCGAGTTTTCGGGTCTCGGTCCCATTACGGCCGTGCAGCTATGCGATGCCTGCGCCGGTTGGCCCGCCGGTATGCGTTTGTTGCTGAGTCCCGGCGATTCGCGCCGTGAATATGCCAATCTGTCGGACCGGACATCCGTCGAACGGCTGGACGAATACTTCGCGACCGAGGTGCTCGATCGGCTGACACCGGATCAGCGGAGGGTTCTGCTTCGCACGTCCGTGGTTGCCGATGTACCCGGCAGTCTGGCGATCGCCCTCTCGGGTCGGCAGGAAGCGCCCCGAATTCTCGAAGCTCTGTCGCGCGGCAATCTCTTTACGGAACGCCACGGAGGCGTCGACGCAACGTACCGATATCACGACCTGTTTCGCTCCTTCCTTCTCAAGACGGCAGAGAACGAACTGGGCGGGCGTGCCTTGCGGGAACTGCGCGCGGCCGCAGCCCAGGCTCTCGAGGTTGCGGGGGCCAATGAAGCCGCCATCGATCTGTACCTGCAGGCGGAAGAGTGGTTGGCTGCCGGTCGGGTCGTGATCGCCGAATCACAAGGATTGCGATCGCAGGGACGAACCGGCGTGCTGCGAGACTGGCTCGGCCGCATACCGAGGTTCCTGGTCGAGGACCCGGACCGCTGTCGCTGAGCATGGGAATCGCGACCATCTCGACGTCACCCTCTTGCCTGGTTGCTGCCCTCGAACACGCTTACGGCCACTTCGAGCGGAACAACGACCGTCAGGGATGCGCGCAGGCAGCCTCAGCCATCGTGGAAACCTACTATTTCGAGCAAGGCGACTATGGGGGTCTGATACCTTGGACGGAATCTCTCGAACAGCTTCTGGAGGAAGGAATTGCCTTCTCCTCGCCCGAAGCGGAGCTACGTTGTTACGCCATGCTGATGACGGCCCTCATGTTCGTCCGGCCCGGGCGGCCATTCCTTGCACTATGCGCCGAGCACGTCTACGGGCTGACCGACCGCCCCTCGATATCCATGAGCGGGTGAGCGCTGCGGCGCTGCTGCTGACGCACTTCGATTGGTTTCGAACCCATCAAATCCGCAGGTCTCGTGGCGATGATCAATCCCCTGCTGGGTACCCGCGCGCTCGGATTTCGTACGAGCCTGGTGGCTGCTCGCGGAGTTTCACCACCATCGGCAGGCCGCTACGGTCGATGAATCCCTGCGCGTCGTCGACGAACTTCGCCTGGCTGGTGCGAGATCGGGATCTCCGGCCGTCGGCGCGGCCATGATCATGGTGGAGTTCTGGGACGCAACGGGTCGTGGCGATCTTGATCGAGCGGAAGAACGCCTGCCCCAACTGCTGGCCTTGAACCGACCATGCGTCCCGCAGGACCGCATTCGCGTACGCCATCTCCACGCTGAACTGCTTCTTTGTCGCAGATTGTGCCGGGCAGCAATCGATATCCTTGCCGAGGCCTTGAGGTTGTCACGCGAGCTCCACTCCGAGGGCACAGCCATCACCGACCACCACATGGCCGCGATCGCACACGGCTTTGCGGGGAGCTCGAGAACGCGGAAGCTCATCTCGAACAGGTGAGACACCTCCTTCCGGCGCAAGGAGCGGAGAAGATACGCTTCGAGGCATCACTCGTTGCCGCGTTTTCGGCGGGGCGGGCCGGCCAAATGGAAATGGCCCGCAAACATCTGGCAGAAGGTCTGGCCCGTGGCCGCCGTCTGGGGGCAATGAACACCTACGTCTGGCTCCCGTGGATGATGAGCGAACTGGCTTCGGCAGCGCTCGAACAGGGAATCGAGACCGACTACGTGCAACGACTCATCCGGATGCGCAAGCTCCGTCCCCCGGAAAACCGCCCATCGCATTGGCCATGGCCGGTACGCATCCGTTGCCTTGGAACATTCGAGATCGAGATCGAGGGATCAAGACTGCAATTCGCGGGCAAGTCACCCAAGAGGCCGCTCGAGCTCTTGAAAGGCGTGATCGCGCGAGGCGGGCGCTCCGTGGACTGCCAACGGCTCTGGGAGTCGCTTTGGCCAGACGCCGACGGCGATGCGGCGGCCGACGCGTTCTCGATGGCGCTCCACCGCTTGAGGAAACTGTTGTGCGTAGAGCACACGGTTCTCCTGGAGGAGGGACGGATCTCACTCAACGAGGACGTCTGCTGGATTGACGCCGAAGCATTCGATCGCCTGTCCGAGACCGCTCTCCGGTACCCCGGAGGTTCCAATGCGGCTCACGAGGCCCTGGGCCTCTATCGCGGACACTTTCTGGACAACGAGCCGGCACAGCCCCTGATGTTACCGGCCAGAGACCGGCACCGATCGCGGATGCAGAGGCTGGTCGAGCGGGAGTATCAGGCGTTGGCGCAGCGGGCAAAACTGGCCGGAAGCCGCAGATACCATGGCCCGCACTGGAAATCGATCCCATCCACGAGCCTTTTATCGAGGTTGGATGTCCGCGCTGCTGGCTCAGGGCCGGCACGCTGAAGCGGTCAACGTCTATCGGCGCTGCCGCACGGCCCTCCTCTCGACCCTCGGCATCCTCCCTTCCGTCGAAACTCAGGCACTGATCCCGCCGACCGTCATCCGTTACCGATCGGTGAGCCCTCCTCGCCGATGCTCGTGTACATGGCACTCCGGGTGCCACTCGAGAGGAGGAAGGCGAAATGTTCAGGTCGATCACTCTGCTGTGCCACGTCGCTCTGCTGATCATGGGGCTACCAGTACGCCGTCGCCGCCGATATGATCGTGCAGAAGAAGACGTTCGTTCTGGAGAGCTTCGTCACAGGGTCGGGGCACACCCTCACCAACGTGCGGATCGGCTACGAGACGTACGGCCGTCTCAACGCGAATCGTGACAACGCCGTCTTCATTCCGCACATGTTTCTCGGCACTTCGCATGCCGCGGGAAAGTATCGTTCCGACGATCCAGAACCGGGGTACTGGGACGCCATCATCGGCCCGGGCAAGCCGATCGACACAGATCGCTACTTCGTCGTCAGCGCAGACACCCTCGCCAACACAAATGCCCGTGACCCGAACGTGATCACGACAGGACCACTCAGCACGAATCCCCACACGGGCAACTCGTACGGACGCCATTTTCCCCGGATCACCTTGAGCGACTCCCGTCCGGGCGCACAGGAGTTGATCGCCGGCCTCGGAATCACCCGGCTGCATGCCGTGGCGGGGTGGTCGATGGGAGCCTTGCAGGGCTTCGAATGGGCGGCCAGATTCCCGGATGTCGTGCCCCGTCTGGTCGCAGTAGGCGGCGGCGCGCAGGTCGACGGCAGCACTATCGGGTGGATCCGCGCATGGACGAGGCCGATCGTCCTGGATCCGAAGTGGCACCATGGCGACTACGGTACCGGAGCCGAACCCGACGATGGCGTTTCGTCAGCGATCGAAGTCCAACTCATGACCGTTGCCCAGCACCCATGGATCAATTCCGCATTCGGTCGCAAGTGGGCGCAGGAGACCGCCAATCCGGCGGAAGAGGACGCGAACCTGTACGCATGGGAATCCCAGCAACGGCAGATCGGTCGCTACTTCGCATCCGTGATCGATGCCAACAGCTATCTGATGGCTGCGAAAGCGATCCAGACGTTCACGCTCGCGGGTGAAGAATCCGTCGAGAAGGGGCTGCAGCGAGTACGAGCCCGTGTCTTGGTGATCGGCACACCTTCGGATATCGTCACGGTCGAGAGTTCGCTCAAGCGCGACGTGGACATCTTGTCCAAGAGAGGCATCGCCGCGCGCTACGTTGCGCTCGACGGTCCCATGGGCCACTTGGAGGGCCGCTTCGGTATTGGACGGGTGGCCGAGGAGATTCGTCGATTCCTGGAAGACAAACCGTGAAGAATGCCCGGAAATCGCACCGCATCGAAGAGATCCAGTCGGAGTTGTCGACCCCAGATCCAGATCGCGAGTCTCGTGACGGGCGGGTTCCACCAGCAGCTTGCCGGAGGCGAAGCCACACCGGTAGGAGCCTCCACCTATGATCTGCCGGTCCGTCCGGTGCAACTCGATGACGGCACCCAACTGCATGTCTTCGAACATGGAAAGGGCCACGCGGTCGTCTTCGTTCATGGCTCATTTGCGGACTACCGCGCGTGGTTCTCGCAGATGGCCGACTTCGGCCGGGAGCACCGGGTGATCGTCTACAGTCGACGGCACCATCATCCCAATCGTTGGGCCGGCGCCCCGCAGAGCGTGGACATCCGTCGTCACGCGGATGATCTCACCGAACTCATCCGGCAAGCTGGCGGTCGGCCCCGCCACGCTGGTCGCGCAGTCCTCAGGCGGGCTGGTCGCGTTGCACGCAGCCAGGAAACGGCCTGATCTCGTCCACAGCCTCGTGCTTAGCGAGCCGTTCGTACCGGACGCGCTGGACAACGCTCCGCGGGCGTGGAAGCCTGGCAGGACTATGAAAGAAAGACCTGGCAACCTGCGGCACGCGCGTTCATGGACGGCAGGACAGAGCGGGGAGGAGATCCTGTGCGACGCACTTTGGGCGAAGGAGCGTTCGCCTCCTTCGATCCGGACGTCCGGCACATGGTGATGCAGAACGCGCCCGAGATGTATCTGGAGTTTTCCAACGACGGGTTCTTTTCGCCGTTCTCGATGGAGGATGCTCGTGCTGTCCGCTCGCCGACCATGCTCGTCGGTGGCGAGATCAGCCCGAGAATGTTCACGTTGATGCTGGATGCGTTGGAGTCCGTCATGCCGGACGTCGAACGACGCGTGTTTCCCGGCATTTCACACGTACCGCCGTTCGTGGCACCGGCAGATTTCAATTCCGCGGCCCTCTCTTTCCTGCATAGACAATTGGCTCGCCCTTGATCGGGGTTGGGCACTGCCACGCCCGACTCGACAACAGGTGGAGCCCTACGGCCCCCGTCGCCGTCTAGTCTTCCGTGACCACTTCGCCGAAGGGTATCCAGTTCTCTCCGTCGAACCGGATCATGACGAACTGGCGGATGGGCTGGTAGTCGGTCGATGAGGTGTTGACTTTCACGCCGGGGTAGAGAAGAGGAAAGGAAATGTCCTTGAGGCTGGTGGCGACTTTCATCACGTTCTCTCGCGAGAGATTGTCACCGCACTGCCGCAGGACGTACTCCAATGCCTGAGCGACCTGATATCCGTACGTCGCGATGCCATCCTGCGGATCGCCCTCGTAATACTTCCTGGCCCAGGCGAAATACTCCTTCACGGCCGCATCCTCGCGAAAGCGTGGTACGGAGGGATCTTTTGCGTAGTACGCGGAGATCATGCCCACTGATTTTTCCAGACCGGCCGGCGCCAGTATCCCGCGGGGCGACGCCGCCGGGATGGCCGTGTAGTGTGCCGGACGCCAGCCGAGCGACCAGACTTTCTGAATAGCCTGCGTGGCCTGCTTTCCGTAGGTTGCCGTAAAGAGCGTATCGGCGCCGGACGACTTGAGGGAAATCACTTGTGAATCGACGGTGGGATCGGACCACTCGAACGACGCAAGTCCAACGATCATGGAGTCTGCCTTGTCGCCAAGTCCTTCGCGAAACCCTTTCAGGTAGTCCTTGCCGGTAATCGTCCGCTGCGTAAAGCACGGCGATCTTCGCAGCAGGACGAGTCTGCAGTATGTCTCGCGTAGAGACGTCCTCGGCGCGGAACGTGGGCATCCAACCCATCGTCCACGGATAACTGCGGTGATCCCCAGGCTGAATCGCCACCTGCGACGAACAGCTGTGGAACCTTCTTCTGGTTGAGGTACTTACGGACCGCAAGATTGGTGGCAGTGCCGACCGAACTGAAGAGCAGAAGCACGTTCTCCTGCTCGACGAGGCGGCGGGTATGCTCGACAGCCTTCGCAGGGTTGTATCCGTCGTCGAGCGAAAGAAGCGTGATCCTGCGGCCATTGATGCCTCCCCTTTCATTCAGCATCCGGAAGTACGCAGCCTGCGCGTGTCCCGACGCTCCGTATGCGGACAAGGGACCACTGTAGGGCATCGTCTGGCCGAGCCGTATCTCCGTCTCGCTCACGCCCGGTCCAACGTACCTCTGGGCCTGAGAAGAAGGCGCAGTTGCGAATCCGATCAAGAACGAAACCACCATCGTGACCGCTCGACACAATCCCATGACCCCGCTCCTGGCGCAACACGAGTGAACGTTCATTGAATCCGGAAAGCATTCCCGAAGACAACATCCCAGTCACGCGACCGCCCGTCCGGGCAGGAACACCTCGCCATCGGGAAGAGGACACTCCATTACAAAAAAGGCCGCCCAAGGGCGGCCTTTCGGGCTTCTATGAGACAGCGTCAGCTCAGCGGCACCGGCACGAAGAATCTCGCATCGTTTCGCTGAACCAGAATCGCCACGCGGTCCTTGGAGTGTTCGATAAGGCTGCGCAGCTTCTCCGGAGAATCCACCGGCTCGCTGTTGAGCGCGACGATCACATCGCCCGGCCGGATGCCCGCCTTGGCCGCGGGTCCTTCCGCTCGCTCGACCACCACGCCGCTGCGTGTCTGGAGCCGGCTCGTCTCTTCGGCGCTCAGCGGACGCACCACCAGTCCCAGCTTCGCGGGTTTCATGGCAGGCTGTGCCGCCTCGGCCACTTGCTCCGATGGCGTTTCGCCAAGCTTCACGCCCACTTCGCGAGACTTGCCTTCACGCCAGATCTCCAGTTTGAAGTCGCTGCCGGGTCTGCCTTCGCCGATGATCCGCGGCAAATCGATGGACTGATCGATCTGCTTCCCGTTGACCGAGAGGATGACATCGCCCACCTTCAATCCTGCGGAATCGGCCGGCCCCCCTTTCTCCACGCCGGAGACCAATGCGCCACGTGCCTTGTCCAGGCCGAACGTACCGGCGAGATCCTTGTTCACCTGCTGGATCGTCACGCCGATGCGGCCGCGCTGGACCTTGCCGTACTTGAGCAGGTCGTCTTTCACCTTCATGGCCACGTCGATGGGAATCGCGAACGACAATCCCATGTACCCGCCGGTGCGGCTGTAGATCTGCGAGTTGATGCCGATCACTTCGCCCGACAGGTTGAACAGCGGCCCGCCCGAATTGCCGGGATTGACTGCAACGTCCGTCTGGATGAACGGAACGTAGGCGTCGCTGGGCAGATTGCGCGACTTCGCGGAGACGATGCCGGCCGTGACCGTGTTCTCCAGGCCGAAGGGAGACCCGATCGCGGCGACCCAGTTGCCGACCTTCACCGAATCCGGGCTGCCCACGCGTACGGACGGCAGATTGTCGGCATCGATCTTCAACAGCGCGACATCCGTCCGGGAATCCACGCCGATCACCTTGCCCGGAAATCGCGGTGATCGGTGAGCCGCACCGTCACTTCGTCTGCGTCCTTCACCACGTGCGCATTGGTCAACACGTAACCATCGGGACTGATGATGAAACCGGAGCCCACGCCCTGCGGGACAGGCGAGCCGTCTTCGGGCCCGCGAGGCTGCGGCTGGAACCGCCGAAAGAATTCCTGCAAGTCTTCGGGAACACCCTGCATGCCATTGGGCACGCCGTTCTTCACGACCTTCGACACGCTGATGTTCACCACGGCGGGACCCTGGCTCTCCACCAGAGCACTGAAATCGGGAAGATTGCCCGACAGTGTGGGTGTGCTCGAGCCTGTGGGAGAAGAAGGATCGACGGCGACCGTCTTGGGCACCGCATGCGTTTCGCCCACCAGCGCTTTTTCCAGACCGAACTGCGCTGCGAACAGGCCCGTGGCAAATGCGGCAGCGACAGCCGAGGCAACGACGGATTTATTCATTCGAACGACTCCTGCATCGATAAGTCGGATGACGCCGTTTAGAACAACGGCGCGTTGTCCAGGTTCCCGGCGCGTGAATCCGCCGGACGGAATCCTCTTAGGCACTGCGTCACGATCTCCCGCACCCTCTCCGGAATAGCAACGGGTGTCTGATGGGCCCAACGCTCGATCGCGCCGCAGGTGTCGGAAAATTTTGTGCTGCTCGTTCGTCTCCGGTTCCCGACATTTCTACGGCTCTCAGGCCCGCCACGCGGTTTCGTGCGAGTGGAAAGCGCACTTCGCGGCCCAGGGTCGTCTCGAAGCCCAGGGAAAATCTTGAGACAGGCAAATGGGGGGCGACCGGCAGTCCGTCAAGGGCGTAGCCGTTCCCCGACAGGTTTCGCACGCCCCCTTTGCAGCGCCTCGCCATCTCTGTCGCCCTGGCTTACACGTTTGCGTTTCCAGCCCAGAGGCCGGCAGCGTTCTTCCAATTTTTCCGGCACTTAGGGAGCTGGCACAGTCAGTGCAAACAGACAGGCCATCAGGGGGCGGGAGACCAATACCAACCCCGCAGAACATCCAGGGGGAGGAGACCAACTCCCCAGTGAAACAAGCACTCGACGCCGGCGAGGAGACCCCGGCAGGACGAAAGCAAAGGCTCTACCGAAGCCCGTCCTGCTGAAAACAATCCCCGGCCCCTCTACAAAGCCTCGCACCCGCGGGGCTTTTTTCTTTTTGTTCTCTTGCCGGCCTCACGTGGCATGGGACGTTCCCGCGCCCCCCGGGTGCAGGAGAGGTCGGGAAACGACTCCTCTTGCATGACTGAACACCCACCCCAAGCTCGCTTTGCCGGCGCTGCGTTGATGCACGCACATCAGGCCTTCCCTAGAATCGCGGATCCATCGATGGTCAACATGCACACCTCCCATACGCACAGCTTCTGCGTGGCCCCCATGCTGGATCTCACGGAGCGGCACGCGCGCTACTTCTTTTGTAAGGATACGGCGCCCGCCGAGATCTACACCGAGATGGTGACGACCGGCGCCCTCATTCACGGGGACTCCAACCGCTTTCTTCAGTTCGATGCTGCGGAGCACGCGGTCGCCTTCCAGTTGGGAGGTTCCGATCCGGACGCGCTGGCCCGCTGTGCGCGGATGGTCGAGCAGTACGGCTACGACGAAGTGAATCTGAACGTGGGTTGTCCCAGCGACAGGGTGCGCAGCGGACGCTTCGGCGCCTGCCTCATGGCGGAACCCGAGCTGGTTGCCCGGTGCGTCGACGCCATGGTGCGATCGGTCCGGATTCCCGTGACCGTCAAGACCCGCATCGGCATCGACCGTGACGAAACGCCCGACCGTCTCCATGCACTTGTGCAGCAAGTGCGTGAAGCAGGCTGCCGAACCGTCATCGTGCATGCCCGCAACGCCTGGCTCGACGGCCTTTCCCCCAAGGAAAACCGAGAGATCCCGCCGCTTCGCTACGACGTGGTACACGAACTGAAGCGCCTCTATCCCGACCTGGGCGTCGTGCTCAACGGAGGTCTGCGCACGCTGGACGAATGCGAGGCGCACCTGCGCGTGCTCGATGGCGTCATGCTGGGGCGGGAGGCCTATTACAACTGCTGGATGCTGGCCGCCGTCGATGCGCGGCTGTTCGGAGACACGGAGAAGACCGTGGACCGACCGGAAGTCGTGCGCGCGATGGTCGCGTATGCGGAGCGGATGTGTGCGACCGGAACGCCCATCGGCGCCATCACGCGTCATATCCTGGCGCTATTCCAGGGTGTGCCGGGTGCGCGAGCCTGGCGGCGCACATTGAGCGAGGAGGCTCATCGGCCGGACGCGGGACCCGAACTCATCGGGCGTGCGCTGGCTGCCATGTCGGCCGCGAGTCCTGCGGTGTCCGGAAAACTGGCGGCCTGACGTTCCGGGCCGGACCAGACCCGGCCGAAAATGGGAGCCCGGGGTGTCGTGCTACCCCGGGACTTGCACCGGAAGGCCGAGCTTCGGACCTTCCGGGGAACCGGTCAGCGCAGGCTTTCGGTCCACGACACCCGGCGCAGCGGTTCGCGCGCCGGAATCGGGGCCGCAAGCGTGTCACCCCGGTCGATCACACCCGCCACCATCGCAGGCTTCAACGGGCCAGCGGCGACATTGTTGTTGCCGACGGGAGCCAGGCGTACGGCCACGAGGTCTCCGGTCTCGACAACCAGTCCATCCTCGAGACGCGCGCTCAGCGTCATACGGCCGTCTTCGGTCGGTGCATTCAGAACGACGTTGGCCCACACGGGCAGGTCACGGCCGCCCCGGGCGAGCGACTGCTCCACCAGCACGCCCGGACGGGATTCCACGTAGATGCCTTCGATCTTGCCCATCACCTGCAGGCCGCTGCCGGCAGTCGTGACCGACGAAGCGCAACCCTGCAACGCAGCGACGGCCAGTGCCGCCAGCATCCATCCCCGAATTCCCATCGCACTCTCCATCCTTCAGACCTGACTCGGTGCGCGTCGAGACATTCGAAACCGCATCCACCTTGTCCATCGGTACCGCAAAAGCTGGTGAACGTACTTACGACCAAACCTAACAAATCTTTAGAATTTTGGATCCCGTCAGGGGAATGCGGACTGCCCGGCGCCGGACGTCCCTGCCATAATCCCGGCCCGGCTACAGGGTCTGAACCATGAAACTCCAGCAATTCAGGACGATCGTCGAAGTATCTCGACAGGGCCTCAACCTCTCGAAGGCTGCGCAAACCCTGTACACGTCCCAGCCGGCGCTCAGCAAACAAATCCTTCAGCTCGAAGAGGAATTGGGCGTGACGATCTTCGTGCGCTCGGGCAAGCGGTTCGTGGGCATCACGCCGCCAGGACAGGAAGTCCTGGCCATCGCCGAGCGCATCCTCCTGGAGGCCCGCAGCCTCAAGGACGTCAGCGCGGAATTCCACAGGGAAACCACCGGCTCGTTCACGGTGGCGACGACCCACACCCAGGCCCGGTACGCCCTGCCCCCGGTGGTGAGGCAGTTCATGAAGCGCTATCCGCAGGTGCGGCTGTCGTTGAAGCAGGGCAGCCCCACTCAGATTGCGGAACAGGTGATCCACGGTCAGGCCGACATCGCCATTGCCACGGAAGCGCTGGACATGTACGGACAGCTGGCGATGCTGCCCTGCTACCAATGGAATCGCTGCATCGTGGTCCCGCCGAAGCACCCGCTCCTCGAGATGAAGCGGGTGTCTCTGGAGGCCATCGCACGATTCCCGATCATCACCTACGACTTCGCGTTCACCGGGCGTTCGACCATGCAGCGCGCGTTCGAGAGCAAGGGGCTGAAAGCCGACATCGTGTTGACCGCCATCGACGCAGATGTGATCAAGACCTACGTGGAGCTGGAACTGGGCATCGGCATCATTGCCGAGATGGCCTTCGACCCCAAGCGGGATCGCCACTTGCGGGCCATCGATGCCTCCCACCTGTTCGAGCCCAACACCACGCGCATCGGCATCCGGCGCGGCACCTACCTGCGCGGATTCGCCTACGACTTCATCGAGATGTTCGCGCCCCATCTCACACGGGACGCCGTCGACACGGCGATGTCCACGCCGGCACCCGCAACGACTTGATTCCGCCGTTTCATATCCATATCGGAAAACAGAACTTCACGGACTAAAGCGCCCCCGGTAAGTTTCGGCTTCATTTCCGGCGCCGCGACCAGCGGCACTGACAGGAGGACCGATGAAGCTCGAAACCCTGGCCGTTCACGGCGGCTATACGCCCGACCCCGTCACCAAGTCGGTGGCGGTACCCATCTACCAGACCACGTCCTACGCGTTCGACAGCACGCAGCACGGTGCCGATCTGTTCGACCTCAAGGTCCAGGGCAACATCTACACGCGCATCATGAATCCGACCACCGACGTGCTGGAAAAGCGGGTGGCGGCCCTGGAGGGCGGCATTGCCGCACTGGCGCTGGCGTCCGGCCAGGCCGCGATTACCTACGCCATTCTCACCATCGCCGAACAGGGCGACAACATCGTCTCCGCCAGCACGCTCTACGGCGGCACGTACAACCTCTTCGCCCACACGTTTCCGCAACTCGGCATCGAGGTGAGATTTGCCGATCCGCGCAATCCCGCTGACTTCTTCCGTCTCGTCGATGGCAAGACCAAGGCCGTCTATGCGGAAACCATCGGCAACCCCGGCGGCAACATCGTCGACATCCAGGCGCTCGCCGATCTCGCGCACAAGGCCGGCGTGCCTCTCATCGTGGACAACACCGTGGCCACGCCGTACCTGTGCCGCCCCTTCGAGCACGGTGCCGACATCGTCGTGCATTCCCTCACCAAGTATCTCGGTGGACACGGCAACAGCATCGGCGGCGCCATCGTGGACTCCGGCAAGTTCCCCTGGGGTCAGCACGCACAGCGGTTCCGTCGGCTGAACGAGCCGGACGTGTCGTATCACGGCGTCAACTACGTCGAGGCGCTCGGCGCAGCGGCCTACATTGCCCGTGCCCGCGTCGTTCCCCTGCGCAACATGGGCGCCCCGCTCTCGCCGCTCAACAGCTTCCTCCTGCTGCAGGGCATCGAGACGCTGGCGGTGCGCATGGACCGCATCAATTCCAATACGCTTGCGGTGGCGGAATACCTGAAGTCCGATCCCAAGGTGACGTGGGTCAAGTACGCCGCCCTGCCGGGCGACAAGGACCACGAACTCGCGCAGCGTTATCTTGGTGGCCACGCCTCCGGGATTCTCAGTTTCGGCATCGAAGGCGGTGCCGAGGCCGGTGCCCGGTTCATCGATGCGCTCAAGCTCGTCACGCGTCTGGTGAACATCGGGGATGCGAAGTCCCTGGCCTGCCATCCCGCCAGCACCACTCATCGGCAGCTCACGCCGCCGGAGTTGGCCCGTGCGGGTGTCACGGCGGACCTGGTCCGGCTGTCCATCGGCATCGAGCACATCGACGACATTCTCGAGGATGTCCAGCAGGCGCTTCGGGCGGCGACCTCCACCAAGCCGAAGCTCGTCGGCAACGGTTGATTCCCGCGTTCCTCCCGCGCTGTCTTCGGGCAGCGCCTCCCCGGTTGGCCGCCCACGAACGGGCGGCCTTTTTCATCTCGTTGGGGCGGGCAGATCGGCGTCGTCGAGGTCCCACGAACGCAGACGCCGCAGCCACGACTGCTTCTTGTGCTGGTGACCTGCCATGCGCGAAACGATGCCGACCAGGGTTTCGATGGCCTCGACGATGTGCGGCCCCTTGTTGAGCATCACGCACTCGGCCCGTTCGCCCATCGCGGCATCGGTGATCTCGGCCCTGGACGGTTGGCCGGTCTTGGCGAGCCCTTCCAGCACCTGGGTGGCCCAGATGACGGGCATGTGGGCGGCTTCGGCGCACCAGAGAATCTCTTCCTGCACTTCGGCCAGCCGCTCGTAGCCGATCTCCACGGCGAGATCGCCGCGCGCGATCATCAGACCGGCACATCGGCTGCGCATGGCGGTGAGCAGCAATTCGGGCAACTGCCCGAACGCCGCCCGGTTCTCGATCTTGAGCACGATGCCCAGATGCTCCGCGCCCAGCATTCGAAGCGCCTCCTGCAGGAGGATCACGTCCACCGGGCTGCGCACGAAGGACAGTCCGATGGAGTCCGCCACGGTCACGGCAAAGGCAAGATCCGCGCGATCCGTGTCCGTCAGTGCGGGAACATCGATGTCCGTGTCGGGCAGATTGATGCCCTTGTCCGGTGCCAGCCTGTCGCCTTCCTCGCGTGCCCGGGTGATCTCCACTTCAGCCTTGCCATGGCTCACGCCACGCACGACACCTCGAATGCGGCCGTCGTCGAAGTACACGCGCTGGCCGACGTGAATGCGCCGCAATGCCTCCGGAAGCGTGCAGCCGATCGTGGCGGGCCGTGTCGCGCCCTCGGGGCCGGGGGCGGCCGGTCTGCCGGTGAGACCGCCGTTTCCCAGCACGATGCGTTCGCCGTTGTGCAGTTTCAGTACCGCGGGCCCGGGCGGAATATCGCCCACGCCGCTGGTCCGGCGGCCATGAACCAGGCGTTCCGACGAAAGGGTCAGGCGGGTTTCCGGTACGACGTAGGCGGTGCGGCTCGACTCCGCCATGCAGCCCCAGGTCTGGACGTCCACGATGTCCAGGCGCCGGTGAGCTCCGCGCGCGTCCACGAATTCCACAGCGTCCCCGGTCACGAGCTGCGCCAGCCACTCCCCATCCACGCCGAGATGCGCGTCCGCCGGAACGTCCGCCCCGGGCGATTCACCGAAGGGGTGCAGGCCGATCCGTGCGGGGCGGATCACCCGTCCCAAGGCATCGCGGCCGGGCTTCCATTTGAGGACGGCCGGTCCCGGCTCGACCGGGCCGGTGCGCAGCTTGGGCCCGCCGAGATCCATGTGAATCCTGCACGACCGGCCGGCCTCGGCGGCGGCGCGCTTCACGTTGTCCGCAATCGCCTGCCAGACCGGCTCACCGTCGTGTGCACAATTGATCCGGGCACAGGTCATGCCGGCAAGCACCATGTCCCGTACGAGCCCGTAGTCCTCCGCCGCCTCGGCCGGCATCGTCACCATGATCCGCACGGGACACGCCGGTGGCGCAGCGCCGAGCAGCGCGTCGGCGTGCGCGGCGAGCAGACGGCGCGCGGAGTTGTAGCCGGCCGGTTCGTCGGCGGACATGACCGACCACGGCCTTCCGCATAACCGGTGCAACAGCCCCAGCACCTTGTCGAGATTGGCCATGACGTGCGACTCGGCCCTCCCCAGGGAGGAGAGCCCCATGCGCGCCAGGCGGTCCTGCAACGAGCGGACGTCCCGTTGCCGCAGGGCCACGTAGTGCACCAGATTGGTGGCACCTGCCACGTGCTCGGGATGCACCGCGGCGACCGCGTCACGCTGGTCCCCTTGCGCCTCCAGCAGCCCGTTCTTCAACGCAAACAGTTCGCCGATCAGCGCTTCGACGTCTTCCCCTTCCCAGGGCGCCTGACCGGCGCCCTCTCTGCCCTTCACCACGCTCTGCTCCTGCTTCCGGATGGCCGGGAACAAACGGCCATGATGTGATCGGACAATGTAATCCTGATGACGAAAATCGCTGTGCTGCTGGATCAACAATGATCGGCGCGGCCGGCAGCGCGCGTAGAATCCGCCGCCATGTGGTTCATCGGACTCCTGCTCGGAGCCGCCTTGGGCGGCAGCATCGGTGACGAAGGGGGCGCCATCGTCGGCGCCATCGGCGGCGCCGTCATCGCTTTCCTGTTGCGCCGCAAGAATCCGGTTCCCGTCGCAGCCACCTCGCGCCTGGAGGCACTCGAGAATCAGGTTCGGGAACAGGGCGCTGCCATCGAGCTGCTGCGCGCCCGGCTGAGGAACCTGGAAGCCGGTGCGGCACCCCCTGAAACTGCCGTTGCGGCTCAGGTCGATTCCAGCGAGATGCAGGCGGGCTCGCCGGTGGACGCGGCAATCGACGAACCGTCCGTCGTCGCGTCGGCGCCGGTCTCGACCGACGGCACGGCCGGGGAACCCGGCGAGGCGGTGTCGGCAATCGCCCCGGAACCGGCCCCGGAACCCGAGCCTCTGTCCAGTTCCTGGGCCCGCGGCCCGTCGCCGGCCGGAGAGTTCGTCAAGCGCATTCTCGGGTGGTTCACCGGCGGCAACACCGTCGTCCGGGTCGGTATCGTCATCCTGTTCTTCGGCGTCGCATTCCTGTTCAAGTACGCCTACGACCACGCGCATGTTCCGCCGGAACTGCGGGTGGCCGGCGCCATGCTGGGCGGCATGGCGCTCGGGGCGATCGGCTGGTGGCAACGCCAGCGGCGGCCCGGCTTCGCGACGGCGTTGCAGGGCGGGGGCGTGGGCATCATGTATCTCACGATATTCGCCGCTTTCCGCCTCTACGGGCTGCTGCCGCCCACCGCGGCGTTCGGTCTGCTCGCGGCGCTCTCCGTCTTCTCCGTCATCCTGGCGTTGCGGCAGAACGCGCAGGCCCTCGCCCTTCTCGCCGTGAGCGGCGGCTTTCTCGCGCCGGTACTCGCTTCGACCGGGGGAGGATCCCACGTCGCGCTGTTCGCCTACTACACGCTGCTGAACCTGGGCATTCTCGCCATTGCCGCACGACGCGCATGGCGCCTGCTCAATCTGACCGGGTTCGTCTTCACGTTCGTCATCGGTGCCTCGTGGGGCGCACGGTTCTACCGGCCCGATCTGTGGGCGAGCACGCAGCCTTTCCTCGCCGCCTTCTTCCTGATCTATCTCGCCATACCGACGCTGTTCGCCCGGCATGCGGAGCGAACAGCAGACCGCTATCTGGATGGGACACTGGTCTTCGGACTTCCGGTCGTCGCTGCAGCGCTCCAGGTCCACCTGGTGCGCGATTTCGAGTACGGCATGGCGATCAGCGCGCTGGTGATGAGCGGTTGCTACGTCGCCGCTTCCCGCTGGGTGCGCCGCCGGCACGGGAACGAACTGCCTTTGCTCACTGCGGGTTTCGCCTCGCTCGCGTTCATCGCCGCGACGCTGGCGATCCCCCTGGCGCTCGACGCGCGCTGGTCTTCCGCCGCCTGGGCGCTCGAAGGCGCCGCAGTCGTGTGGCTCGGACTTCGCCAGAGCCGCTGGTTGCCACGCGTCGCGGGGTACCTGCTGCAACTCGGTGCCGCGGTGATGTTTCTGGACAGGCTGGGCTGGCAACCGGGACCGGTCGCCGTCCTGAATCGCGACTGCCTGGGCTTTGCGTTGCTCGCCGGCAGCGCGTTCTTCACCGCGTGGCAACTCGATCGGCAGCGCGAACGTGCGACGGAACCGGAACGCATGCTGCGGCACTTTCCTCTCGCCGCCGCACTCGCGTGGTGGCTCGTGGGAGGCCTGCGCGAGATCTCGATGTTCGCATCAGATCCGTGGGAACCCGGACTGTCGCTCCTGTTCACCGCCGCAACCTGTGCCGCGCTCGAGTTCCTGCGAGTGCGTCTTTCGTGGACCGATCTGCGCTGGCCCGCGATGGGCGGATTCGCCGTAGCCGTGTTCATCGCGGCGCTCGAACGGTTCTCCGACATCCCGCCTCTGTCCGGCGCCGGTCTGGCGGGCTGGCCCGCGCTCTTCGCCGTTCACTTTGCGGTATTGAGACGTCAGGACCGCGCGGGCCTGATCACACCGGCAGCCGTCCATGCTGCCGGCTACTGGCTCCTCGTGTGCGTGCTCGCGAGCCAGACGCATTGGCTGCTCGGCACGCTCGCCCGGCCGGACACGGCGTGGCCTCTGGCAGGTGTCATCGCGGTCGTCGCGCTCATGCTCGCATTCGCGGCCACCGCGACGGGCCGCTTCGCCTGGCCGTTCGAGACGCATCGCAGCGCATACCGCTGGATCGCGTGTGGCGTACTGGCCGGGGTCGTCGTCGCGTTCACCGTGCTCGTCAATTTCGCTTCCGACGGCTCGGCGGCGCCGCTCCCCTACGTGCCCCTGCTGAATCCCCTGGACCTCGCTTCTCTCGGGGCGCTGCTCTCCGTGGAGATCTGGATGCGACGCATCGGCGGGGATCCACCGATCGCCCGGTGGTTCGGCGGCCGCCCCTGGTTGCGCTACGGCATCCTTGGCGCCGCTGCATTTCTCGTGCTGAACGGCTCGCTCCTGCACGCGCTGCATCACTTCGCCGGTACGCCGCTGGATCCGGAGGGCGTCATGAATTCGACGCTCACGCAGGCGGCCCTGTCGCTGTTCTGGACGCTCATCTCCCTGGCGCTCATGGTGGCTGCCCATCGATGGAAGCGCCGCCCTTCGTGGATCGTCGGCGCTGCGCTGCTCGCGGTCACCGTCGCCAAGCTTTTCCTCTTCGATCTCGCGCACGTGGGCAGCGTGGAACGCATCGTGTCGTTCGTGGGCGTGGGTCTGCTCATGCTGGTGGTGGGCTGGTTCGCGCCCGTTCCGCCGAAACGGCAGGCCGGGGCGTGACGTCGCTCAAGACAATGCTCGCTCGAGTTCTCGCCACCGCGGCGATCGGCCTGGGCTTCTCCTGCCCCGCTTGCGCCATGGCCGCCGAATCGCCATCGAACTTCGGCTACACCGCGCCCATCACGGTCCGCGAGGGCCAGGCGTTCCAGGCGGCGCGCCTTCCGGCCCTGACCTACCGTCACTCAGCCCGGCCGGACCTGGGAGACCTGCGGGTGTTCAACGGCGCGGGCGAGGCGGTGCCGCATGCCTTGCGTCTGCCCGAGCCGGTCCGGGATGCCGAGCAGCGCCGCAAGCTGCCGGTGTTTCCGCTGGTCACGGATGGGGGCTTGCCGCTGGACGCGCAGGAAATCCGCGTCGAAGTGCGCGCCGACGGCGGCGTGGTTCGTGTCCGCTCTGCGCACCGGGCGACCGGCACGAAGCCGAACGCATGGATTCTCGACGCCAGCACGCTCGGCGCGCCGGTCAAGGCGCTCGACTTCACCCTGGCAGAGGATCCATCGAGCATTGCCTCCCGCGTATCGGTGGATGCGAGCGACGACCTCTCGGCGTGGCACACCGTGGTGTCGGAGGCACCGATCGTCCGCATGCGATTCGGCGGCGAGCGCCTGGCGCAGCTGCGCGTGGATGCCGGTGCGACGCGATCGCGCTATCTCCGCGTCGTGCGGACCTCCGGTGACGCTCTGCCGCTGGTCCGTGTCGACGCGCTGCTGGACGGCGGTGCTCCACGGCACGCGCACGACTCCATCAGCGTCGATCCCGTCCGGATCGATTCCGGCGCCCACGCGTGGGAGTACGACCTCGAATCGCCGCTGGCCGTGGAGCGCGCAACGCTGGACCTGGCCGAGGACAACACGGTGCTCGCCGTGGAGATCGAAGTTCGCACCGGGGAATCCGCCCCCTGGATCCCCATCGGCCGGGGCGTGGTGTACCGACTGCAGCAGAACGGCGCCACGTTCGTGAACCCGCCGCTGACGGTGAGCGGAGGCCCCCTGCGCCACGTGCGCGTGCGGCTCGGGTCGGCAGCGGCGGCCATGCCTTCAAAGGCACCGCGACTGCGCGTGGAATGGAGGCCGGCGGAGATCGTCTTCGCTGCGCGCGGCGCCGGACCCTTCGTTCTCGCCTACGGCAAGTCGGGCGCCGATTCCACGGCCATACCGCTGTCCACGCTCGTTCCCGGTCATGGCACGACGGATGCAATCGTTCCCGCCACGGCGACCGTCGGCGCCGAGTCTCTCGCGTCCGGCGATGCCGCCCGCCGCGAGCGCACGGATTATCGAAAACTGGGTCTGTGGGGTCTGCTCGTCGCCGGTGTGGTGGTGTTCGGCGCCATGGCGCTCAAGCTGATGAAGGAATCGACCCAGGGCGGCGAAGACAAGGCGCCGGCTTCGCCCGGCGAGCACCACTGAGTCATCCGCCGTGACGCCGGAGGCCGGCCGCTCAGGCGTCTGCCGTCCCGGTCGGGGAAACGTTCTCCCGAACGAAATCGAGCACCGTTGCGTCGCGCCGCTCGAGCAGCGCTGCGCCGAGACGTCCGTGCCAGTACGACTCCGTTCCGAATGCCATTCTCCATTCGTGCAGACGCCGCGTACGCAACTGCAGGTCGAACTCCGCCGTGATGCCGATGGCGCCGTGAAGGGCGTGCGCCGACGTGGCTACGATGACAGCCGCTTCGCAGGCACGCGATTTCGCCACTGCCGCCTGCAAGTGACCGGGGAACAGGCGGGCTCCGGCACACCCGAGCGCCGCTGCGGCCATGGCGGCCGACACCTGCTCCGCCATCACGCTCAGCTGGTGCTGGATCGCTTGGAACTTGCCCAGCGTGCGCCCGAACTGCGAACGCTCGTTGGCGTGGCGAAGCGTGTCGGAGAGCACGCGGTTCATGGCGCCGGCCATCATGGCCGCCGTCACGCAGGCGCCGGCACTGCGCCAATCGAACCGGGGCACCACGGGCGAACGTTCCAGCGTCGCTGAAGACCAGCAGCGCCACCCGGCGTTCCCCAGCGCTGCACCATCCGCACCCGGCTCTGCCTGCGCTTCGGCCGCGGGGAGCAGGCGAAGCACATCGTCCACTTCGGCCAGCACCCATGCAGCCGTCGCGGCAAAGGGTACGCGCTGCACCAGGATCCGGTCCTCCTGCCGGCGAGACGGAACGGCGGCGAAGGTCACGGGCCCCGGCGGTACCGGTTCGCCGCACTGCGCAAGCCAGGCTCGCGCGAGCATGGTGAACGGCAGCGGCAGCGGCAGCACGTGAACGCCGCAGGACGCCATCATCCGCGACGCGGCGGCAAGGTCGAGTCCGCTACCCCCTGCCTCTTCGGCCACCATGGCGTCGGCGAATCCCCCCTCTTCGAGACTCCGCCAGAGATCCGCGGCCGAATCGCCGTCCTCGATTTCGCGCACGCGCGCGGAAGGACACCTGTCCCCCAGCAGCCGCACCAGCGCATCGTCGAAGGGATCGTCCATCTCAGCGCAGGCCCAATCCGCGGGCAATCATGCCGCGCAGCACTTCGCGCGTGCCGCCCCGGATGGAGAACGACGGCGACAGATGCGTGACGTAGGCGAGGCACTTCAGCAATTCCGCCGGCAAGACGGCATCAGGGTCCTCGTCCAACGCATCGGCAATCGCCGCCGGAATCCATTGCTCGAACTCCGTGCCGAGATCCTTCACCAGCGCAGCCTCGACGACCGGGCTCTCGCCACGCACGAGTTTCGCCGTGACTGCCAGCGACATGGCACGCAACGTCGCAAGATGCGCCGCGAACCGGCCCGCCAGCAGCATCGAGCGCTGCGAGGGCAATTCCTGCGCGCGCACGAAGGAAAGCCATTCGTCCGCCAGCACCAGGCTCGAATAGATGCGCTCGGGGCCACTGCGCTCGAAGGCCAGCTCCGCCACCACCTGCGCCCACCCGCTGCCCTCCTGTCCGATCAGCGCCGACTCGTCGAGCGGCACGTCGTCGAAGAAGACTTCACAGAAGTGGCGGTCGCCCTGCAGATCCTGGATGGGCCGGATGGTGACGCCCGGAAGCGAAAGATCGACGATGAGCTGCGACAGCCCCTCGTGCCGGTCCTCCGGGGCGCCGGACGTCCGGACCAGCGCGATCATGTAATGCGACCGGTGCGCGTTCGTAGTCCAGATCTTGCGGCCGTTCAATCGCCATCCGCCGCCTTCCGCGCGCGTGGCTCGCGTGCGCACGCTCGCGAGATCCGAGCCGCTGCCCGGTTCGCTCATGCCGATGCAGAAGAACGCCTCCCCCCGGCAGATGCGCGGCAGATAGAAGTGCTTCTGTGCCTCGGTTCCGTACTTGAGGATGAGCGGCCCGCTCTGCCGGTCGGCAATCCAGTGGGCGAACACCGGCGCGCCTGCATTGAGAAGCTCTTCGTTGACGACGAAGCGGGCGAACGCGCTGCGTCCTGCGCCGCCATACTCCCGGGGAAGAGTGAGGCCAAGCCATCCACGCGCTGCCAGAGCGCGGCTGAACCCGGCGTCGTAGCCGGACCAGGACTGCACACGCACACCTGCCGGCACCGCACCGAGGGCCTCCGCGAGAAACGCGCGGACCGGCGCGCGAAGCGCTTCGTCCTCTGCGGGAATGCCGGCGAGCGCTTCGGCGTCGATCACCCGCAAATACCCGCAAACCTGTCGTCTGCCTCGCGCGTTCTCGTCCCTGCAACGTCCAGACGCACACGGCAGACGGTTCGCGACACGGCCAGGCCCTGCGCGGAAAGCTCAGCGATGACCGGACGTCTTGAGATGCCCGTAGCGGGCGACGCGGATGTCGGCCTGCGCCTTGTGGCCGGAGAAGCCCTCGATCGCGCACAGTCTCGAGCAATACTCGCCGATCATCGCGGACGCCTCGGGCTTCACCTTCTGGTACGTGCAGGTCTTGATGAACTTGCCGACCCACAAGCCGCCCGTGTAACGCGCGGCCTTGCGCGTCGGCAGCGTGTGGTTCGTGCCGATCACCTTGTCGCCGAACGACACGTTGGTTTCGGGACCGAGGAACAGCGCGCCGTAGTTCGTCATGCGGTTCAGGAAGTAGTCAGGATCCTTCGTCATCACCTGCACGTGCTCGGAGGCGATGCGGTCGGCTTCCGCCACCATCTCGTCGTACGTGTCGCAGACGATCACCTGGCCGTAGTCCTTCCACGCCTGTCCCGCGACGGCCGCGGTCGGCAGCGTCTTCAGCTGCACTTCGATCTGCTTCATCGTGTCGAGCGCGAGCTGTTCGGAGTTGGTGAGCAGGATGGCCGGAGAGTTGGGACCGTGCTCGGCCTGACCCAGCAGATCGGTCGCGCAGATCTCCCCGTCCACGGTGTCGTCCGCGATCACCAGCGTTTCGGTCGGTCCGGCGAACAGGTCGATGCCCACGCGTCCGGCCAGTTGCCGCTTCGCTTCGGCGACGTAGGCATTGCCGGGACCCGCCACCATGTCCGTCGCCTTGATCGTCTCGGTTCCGACGGCCATGGCCGCGATGGCCTGGACGCCGCCCAGCACGTAGATTTCATCGGCGCCCGCCAGGTGCATGGCCGTCACGATGGCCGGGGCGGGCTTGCCCTGGAAAGGCGGCGCGCACGCGATGACGCGCGGCACGCCGGCGACCTTGGCGGTGAGGATGGTCATGTGGGCCGAAGCCACCAGCGGATACTTGCCGCCGGGCACATAGCAGCCCACGCTGTTCACGGGAAGATTCTTGTGACCGAGGATGATTCCGGGAAGCGTCTCGACTTCCACATCGCGCATGGAGTCCTTCTGGACCTGCGCGAAATTGCGGATCTGGGTCTGCGCGAACTTGATGTCGTCCACGTCGCGGGGCGACATGGACTTGATGTTGGCTTCGATCTCGGCCGGCGAAAGACGGAAGCTCTCGGGGGACCACTTGTCGAATTTCTCCGACATCTCCCGCACGGCGGCATCGCCGCGCTTCTCGACGTCGGCGATGATTCCCTCCACCGTCGCCCGAACCTTCGCCTGCTCTGCCGCGTCGTCCGCGGCGCTGATACCCGTCTTCAGAAATCGAATCATTGCCTCATCCCGGTGGTGGAACCGCAGTCCCTTGCAAGGGGCGGAATTCTAACCGGGGAAGATCGGCGCCGGACAGGCGCGCTCAGTACGCCACGCGTTTCATGGGTTCGAACGAAGCCTGGGTCAGCGGCTGTCCCGAAGACCGCACCTGGATCGAGACACGCATGCGCGGATCGAGGATGAATCGGCCGCGCCCGCTGGAGCAGTTTCCGCCGGCCGGCCGCAGATGCACGTGGGTCTCGTCCTGGGCGGACCGGACGATCGCGTCGACCTCCAGCGCTTCCGTCACCGGGGCACCGCTCCCGGCGTCGAACAGGCACACCGTGATCTCGTTGTCGTTGAGCGCCATGCGCACACGGTACGTGCTGGCATTCGGACCTTCGCCCGAACCTGCCGCGGACAGATCGGCCGCACCCGCCGCGGAGCCTGCCGCCAGGACCAGGCCAGCGACCACAAGCCTGGTCCGGCGGATCCATGTCTTTCCAGCAACGTCGTTCATGCTCGTTCCCTCTTTCCGGTTCGAAGGCCGGGTGGCCTCCCGCACCGGGAGAATCCGTCATCCCCGCCCGGGTGGTCCCGTACCTTGTCACCCTGACCAATTCCGCGTGGCGCCGTAGCCGGTTCACCCGACAGGCCGGAGGAGCCCGATTCGTACCACGCGCCACCGTCTTCCTTGCCTTCCAAAGCAAAGCCCTTGCCGTCTTGCTGCGGCGCGACAAAAACCATGCAGGAGCCCGGCCGCGCAGGCGCCAACCCGAATGAATTCAGGGGACAGTGGTGGGACTGAGAGAAGGGACGCCGGCGAGCCGAGCCGGGGACGAGACGCCGGCACCCATGATTCGTGCACCGCACAAACCGCGCGTCGCTCAATGTTGGTGCATACCCTTGCCACCGCCGCCGCGCGTCACGGTCAACGCCTTTTCGTCGATGGCCGGCTCCGCATGCCGTATTGCGGCCACGGGTTCCCCCGTCCACTCGTAAGCGACCGTCCCCGGCGGATGGGTATGCCACTCCGGCACGGTGTGCTGGTCCGGCGCCAGGCCCTCCCGCGCCTTGACCACCGTGAACATCCCGCCCATCTCGATGGGGCCGAACGGGCCCTCCCCGGTCATCATGGGCAGCGTGTTCTCCGGCAGGGCCATCTGCATCTCGCCCATTTCCGCCATGCCCGTGTCGCCCATCACCATGTAGCCGGGCACCAGCTTGCGGAACTTCTGCCACAGACCCTTCTGATCGACCCCGATCATGGTCGGCACCTGATGCCCCATCGGGCCCATCGTGTGGTGCGACTTGTGGCAGTGGAACGACCAGTCCCCGGCGTCCTGGAAAACGCACTCCACGGTCCGGATCGCACCCACGGGGATGTCGACGGTCACTTCGGGCCACTGTGCGGAGTCCCTCACCCAGCCGCCGTCCGTTCCGGTGACGACCATCTCCGTGCCGTGGATGTGCATGGGGTGATTGGTCATCGTGAGGTTCCCCATGCGGATGCGGACGCGTTCTCCCACGCCGCAGACCAGGTGATCGATGCCGGGAAAGGCCCGGCTGTTCCAGGTCCACAGATTGAAGTCCAGCATCGTGGCCACACGCGGCGTGTAGCTCCCGGGCTCGATGTCGTAGGCGTTGATGAGGAACACGTAGTCGCGGTCCACGCGGTGCGCGGCCGGGTCGCGCGGATGCACGATGATCGCGCCCATCATGCCCATGGCCATCTGCACCATCTCGTCGGCGTGCGGGTGATACATGAACGTCCCGGACTTGCGCATGGTGAACTCGTAGACCACCGTCTTGCCCGGTTTGATGGAAGGCTGGGTGAGTCCGCTCACGCCATCCATGCCGTTGGGCAGCAGCACGCCGTGCCAATGGATCGAGGTGTGTTCGGGCAGCCGGTTGGTCACGAAGATCCGCACCTTGTCGCCCTCGACGCACTCGATCGTGGGGCCCGGCGACTGGCCGTTGTATCCCCAGAGATTGGCCTTCATGCCCGGCGCGATCTCGCGGACGACCGGCTCGGCCACCAGATGGAACTCCTTCCATCCTGCATTCATGCGCCACGGCAGCGTCCAGCCGTTCAGCGTGACCACAGGGCGATAGGATTGCTCGTCGAGGGGCGCCCGCGGCACCTGCGTATCGGGGCTCGTCTGCTGATGCGCTTCGGGCAATGCGGCGAGAGCGGCGCGAGAGACAGCTCCGGCGCCCAGCACGGCAAGACCTCCGCTCGTGATGAAATGTCTGCGATCCATGGGGTCAGTCTCCGGAGTGGTCGTGACCGGCCGGCGCCGTCGTCACGGGCGCTGGCGCGCGCGCCGACAAGGTGGGGGTGGGGAGGCGTCCGCCGAGGCTTTCACGCAGCGCGGATTCCGCCTGCCAGAAGTCACTCAGGGCCCGGGCGTAGCCCTGGGCCGCCGCCATCTGGTCGCGCGCATCCGACATCAGTTCGAACACACTCACCAGCATTCCGTTGTAGCGGAGCAGCTGTTCATCGGAGATGGACTCGCGCAGCGGCACCACCTCGTCGCGATACCGTTTCGCGGTCTCCCAGGCGGCGACATAGCGCGCGTGGTGTTCGCGGACCTCGGAACGGGCGTCCACGGCCACCTGCGAAACACGGTGGACTGCCTGCATGTACACCGCTTCGGCGCGGGCGACGCGGCTGCCGCCCCAGTCGAAGAGGGGCAACTCCACGTTGATCTCGTAGCCCTTCTTCGTGGCATCGCCCTGTTCCAGCACGGTGGCCGGTCCCAGCTCCAGCGCGTTCACGAACCGCGTCACCTTCACCAGCCCCAGCGACGCCGCAGTTCCTTCGGCTTCGCGCCGGGCCGCCTGGATGTCGATGCGGTGATCGAGAGCGAAGGGTTCCAGCTCGGACAGAGCGGCAGCCTGCCCAGGCAGTCCGGGCAGATGCGAAGGCAACACCAGCCGGCCTCCGTCATCCAGGCCCAACAGACGAACGAGCCTTTCCCGGGCAACGGCCCGGCCCGCCGTCGCGCGGGACAGCTCGGTCGCGACGTCGAGCTGGAACGCCTGCTCCCGCAAACGGTCGAGACGCGAGAAGTTGCCCGCCTTTTCCATCCTGCGAGCCAGCTCTGCGGTGGCCTCGGCGGCTTCGTGAACTCCTTCGAAGTATCGCTGGGCCGCCTCCGCCTCGACCGCCTCCAGATAGGCCTGCCGCGTCTGCCCGGCGAGTTGCAGCAGCCTGTCGGCCACTTGCAACCGCACCGCTTCGAGACGGCGCCGCTCGAGCTTCAACGCCGCAGGCATCGTGACGAGGCCGAGAATCGGAAAGGTCAGCGAGGTCTCGTACTTGAACGAATCGGCGGAGCGTGTGCGCGTGGTGCTGAACCGCGGATTCGGCAGGCGTCCGGCCTGTACGAGGTCGGCCTCGGCAATGCGCAGGTCCGCGAACTCCGCCTGCAGTCGCCGGTTGTTGAGAAGCGCGATCTGAATCGCGTCCTCGGCCGTGAGGGGCCGCGCCAGCAGAGCGTCGACTTCCTTGCGGATGGAGGCCTGCTCCTCCGTCGTACGCGCCCATTGCGAACGCGCCTGCAACCGGTCCTGCGCGATCTCGTTCAGACCCGACATGCCGGCGTCGGGCGAGAACTGCGTGCATCCGGCGAGGACCATCGCGGAGAAGGTCCAGGCGACGGGATGCAGTGCAAACCCGGCGCGACGGAATCGTCGTGAGTGCTTCATGGAAAACCTCCAGTTCGACCGTCCGGCCGTCATGACCGCCGGACGGAGCCTCGCCTCAGGCGTTCCGTCGGGGAACGGCGCTGATCGAGAAAGCTCGATGAGTCGGAACGTGCGTCGCTCAGGCGGCGGCGCGCGGAGGTTTCAGGAGAGGATGGGTGATGAACGCGAATGCAGCCTCGATGTCGCCGGGACGCGGGACATCCGTCCCGAGGATCGCCAGGTGCCGCGCCGAGGAAGGCAATGCGCCGGCACAGGCCAGCGCACAGAGATCGCACTGATTGCAGCGAAGGTTGGTGTGATGATCCGCGCAATCCCCAGTTGCGTGCGCCTCGATGCCCTGACCGGAGATGTCATGGCCGGCGTGATGCGCGGCGGTCTGTCCATCGGCACCGTGCTCGTGCGACTGACCAGCTGCCGGGAAGCCCCCTTGCTTGCAGAACGGCATCGCCACGGCAGCCCATCCCTGCAACGGCAGGGAAATGCCGAGCACCGCGACGAGCACGGCGGCGAACACATGGCGCAGAAGCAGACTCATGGATCGAGTCTAGGCCTGTACCGGCGCGGCGGGCAACCCGGCGCGTCAAGACGCCTCCCCTTTTGCGGCGCTCCGGTTTCCGATCGTCCATTTCCCCATCTGCGCGTCGGCCCTTTGGCGGGGCTCAAGATTCAGAAGATGTGGCCGATGAACGCAATGGTGGCAATCTCAGCCATCTCGACCAGGTGAGAAAAGTGAACTTCGACGACGCCATTTCGGCCCACACAAAATGGAAAATCCGCCTTCGCACGTACATCGACGGAGCCGGCGAGAAGATCGACGCAACCAAGGCGTCCATGGATGACCAGTGCGATCTCGGCAAGTGGATCTATGGAGAAGGCGCGAAGTACAAGAGCCTCGAGGACTACCAGAAGCTTCGCGCCTCGCACGCGCAGATGCACAAGTGCGTAGGCCAGGTCGTCGCCAAGGCGGAGTCGGGCAGGAAGACGGAAGCCGAGGCGCTGATCGGCCCCGGGGGCACCTTCAGCAAGCTCTCGCAGGAAACGGTCAACGCCATCATGCGGATGCGCAAGGCCGCGAACTGATCAGCGAGGTGGACTGGCGGGCCACAAGACCGGACGGACGGATCCTTCGTACGCCCCGCCCGCAGTCCGCCGCCGCAGGCAGATGCGCGGGCAGACCACTGCCCGGGCCCTTCGGATCGCACGGGTTTCTCCGGTGCCGGACGCCGAACCGGCGACCGTTCTTCCCGGAGGACTCCGTTTCCGGCCAGAAAATCGAAAGCCAGGCCCTCGGCATCAAGTTGCGGTCGAATCGACCGTAACGCGCCGATATGGCCTCTCTGCCATGACCATCAGGGGAATAGCATGAATTTCGACGAAGCAATCGCCGCACACACGAAATGGAAGGTACGCCTTCGCACGTTCATCGACGGCACGGGCGAACAGCTCGACAGCACCAAGGTCGCGATGGACAACCAGTGCGATCTGGGCAAATGGATCTACGGGGAAGGCTCGAAGTACAAGAGCCTGGATGCCTATGAGAAGTTGCGCGCTTCCCACGCGCAGTTCCACAAGTGTGCGTCCCAGGTCGTCACTCAGGCCAGCGCAGGCAAGAAAGCCGAGGCCGAGGCCCTGATCGCCACCGGAGGCAATTTCAGCAAGTTGTCCCATGAAACCGTGAACGCGATCATGCAGATGCGCAAGGCGGCCGGCTGACGGCCGCCTGCGGCGGCCCGGGCCGGCCGGGCGACCTGCCCACCGGCATCGGGATGCATGCCAGCAGTGCATCGCGCCCGCCGCAGCCGACGAGAGCACCTGCGTTGGCGTGAGAAATGGAAACTGGCCGCGGGGCGGCCCCGTCCACTTGGCCCGAGCGAAGCTGACGAGGTGCTCTCCGATATCCGCAAGGTCAGCAGACAACCACGGCTTCGATGCGGCCAACGTCCTCCGCCGCCCGCTGCCGCGTCTGGATTTACTCTTCTCGGGTTCTTGAATGATGGCGAGCACGGCGCGAGCATGGCGTAGGGTTTCGCTCCGATCAGGATCGCCCAGGAGACCGGGCTGACTGCGTGCCGCAGAATCGGTCAACGCGTGGGCCCGCCCCATATATTCAACTAAATGGTTGACAGATGGGCGCGCACCGCATAAATTCAACCCCATGGTTGAATTTAACGAATCCCGACTCGATGCCATCTTTCGCGCGCTGGGCGATCCCACGCGCCGTCTGATGCTCAACCGCCTGGCGGGGGGCGAGCACACCGTCGGTCAGTTGGCCGAGCCGTTCCGCATGTCGCTGGCCGCTGCGTCGAAGCACATCAAGGCGCTGGAAGGCGCCGGGCTCATCCAGCGGGACGTGCAAGGCAGGACGCACGTCTGCCGCCTGAACGCGGATCCCCTTTCCGCTGCCAGCGAGTGGCTCCGCTACTACGAGAAATTCTGGACCGCACGGCTGGACCGGCTCGAGGAACTGCTGCGCCTCGAGACAGCCAGCGCCGGAGCGGACTCCGCGGCGACGCCGCGCAACGCGGGTTCGAGCCGGTCGCCCGCTCGTCCCACCGCCCAACGAAAGCGAGGAAAGCGATGACCGATGTTTCCTTCAACGACCGGCACGGCACGTTGTCCGATGGTGAAGTGCTGCGAATTCAGCGCCGGCTGCCCGGCTCGATGGAGCGTGTGTGGTCCTACCTGACCGAGAGCGAATTGCGTCGGCAATGGCTCGCGAGCGGCCACATGCCGCTGCATGCCGGCGCCACGTTCGAACTGGTCTGGCGCAACGACGATCTATCCGATGCGCCTGCAGACCGACCCGAGGGCTTCCCGGCCGAGTCACGCGCCACCTGCGAGTTTGTCGAGGTGGAGCCGCCACATCGCCTGCGCTATCTCTGGCCGGGCGTCGGCGAGGTCAGCATCGAGCTGGAAGCGTCGGGCCAGGAAGTATTGCTGACCTTGACCCACCGGCGCTTGAGTGGCGACAACCTGATCCTCAATGTCTGCGCCGGCTGGCACGCCCACCTGGCACGGCTCGTCGCCCTCCTGCATGGCAGGCAGCCGCCGTCGCTGTGGAGCACCTGGAAGCACCTGCGGCAAGAGTACGAAGAGCAGCTGTGCGCAAGCTGATTGCGGCGATGGCGCTGCCGCTCGATGGACGAAGCGAAGGCGGCGGACGCAACCCTCACGGCTCTTCGACGGCCCTCTGTTCACTCTCATGAACGCGCACTTCGCCGCGGCGGCGCCCAATCCGCGCATGTTCGAGACCGACAGGGACCGCATCGTCGGACCAGAATCTCTTCGACGACGCGCCCGGGTTCGTGAGCGGCCATCGGGGGCGATCCGGTGCGCCGTGCCGGCCCGCCGAGCCAGTGGAGGCCCTCATCCTTTTCCACCCGCCTCGCGACCGGGCGGGCCTACCGGACTTCGGCAGCCGGAAGTGACACACCCATGAGCATCCAGTGGTTCCCGGGGCACATGGCCCTCGCGCGCGAGAAGGCCGCCGAAACCATGGCGCGCACGGACGTCGTGATCGAGGTAGTCGATGCCCGCCTGCCCCAGGCGAGCGCCAACCCCATGATCGCCGAGTTGTGCGCCCACCGGCAGCGCCCGCGGCTGCGGGTGCTCAACAAGGCCGACCTCGCCGACCCGGCGGCCACGCGCGAGTGGCTCGCGGCCATGCCCGCGCGCAAGGATTTCCGGGCGGTGGCGCTCAGCTGCCGCAATGCCGGCGACGCGGCGAAGGTGATCGCGCTGTGCCAGGCGCTCGCGCCGCACCGCAACGACGGCACCAAGCCGCTGCGCATGATGATCATGGGCATCCCCAACGCGGGCAAGTCCACGCTCATGAACGCCCTGGTCAGGCGCAAGGTGGCGAAGGTGGGCGACGAGCCGGCGGTGACCAAGGCGCAGCAGAGCCTCTCCATGGGTCCGCGCATGACGCTCACCGACACGCCCGGCCTGCTGTGGCCGAAGATCGTGCATCCCTCCGACGGGCTGATGCTGGCGGCGAGCCACGCCGTGGGCACCAACGCCGTGATGGAGGAAGAGGTGGCGGCATTTCTCGCGGAGCTGCTGAAGCGCCGCTATCCATCGGCGCTGAAGTCGCGCTACGGCTTCGATCCCGCTGCGCTGGACGTGCACGCCATGATCGAGGCCATCGCGCGCCGGCGCGGCTGCCAGCTGCGCGGTGGCGGTCTCGATCTGGAGAAGGCGTCGCTGATCCTGTTGCAGGACTATCGCGCCGGCGCGCTCGGGCGCATCAGCCTGGAGACGCCGGCCACCCGGGCAGCGATGATCGCGGCGGCGGCTCAGGATGCTGATGTCACGCCCGGACCCGACCCGGCGCCATCACCAGGCTGAACGAGTACAGGTCTCCTGCAGCGTTCGGGTCCGTCTCGACGGGTGTCGAGAAGGGCCGAAGGCTTGGAGAGGACGAGCAAAGCGCGAGCGACGCGTGTTTTCCGCGTGCCGGCACGTGCCGCGTTCGCCGCGAGACGATCGTGCTGCCCGGACAAGCGCCGCGGGGTGGAAAGCAGACCGCCCGTGAGGCATCGCCCGCCCCGTGCTCGATGTCACGGCTCTGTGGCCTTTCGCCCTGCCCGAGGCTACATCCGGATCGTCCCACCGCTCGTATCCTTCGAACCATGGTCCGCCGATTCCTCTTCGCTTTCATCGCCCTTCTGATGGCGCTCGCCGCCGCGGCTGTCTGGGCACCGCTCACTGTTCTGAGTGCCATCACGCCCGCGAACGGCCTGCGCGAAATCCACGGCATCGCCTACGGCGAGAATCCCCGCCATCGCCTCGACGTGGTGGCGCCCGTCGAGCCTTCGAGCGGACGTCCGGTCGTCGTGTTCTTCTACGGTGGCGCGTGGCAGGAGGGTGACCGGGCGCAATACCGCTTCGTTGCGCGCTCGCTGGCTTCGCGAGGGTGGGTGACGATCGTGCCTGACTACCGCGTACATCCCGAGGCGCGCTTTCCGGATTTTCTGGAAGACGGCGCCGCTGCCGTACGTTGGGCACGCGACCACGCGGCCGACCACGGCGGCGACCCGTCCCGCCTTTTCCTCATGGGGCATTCGGCCGGCGCGTACAACGCCGCGATGCTGGCCCTCGATGCGCGATGGCTGCGTGGCGTTGGCCTGGATCCGGCACACGACGTCCGTGGGTGGATCGGACTCTCGGGGCCCTACGACTTCCTGCCGATCGTGGACCCGGTCGTGCAGATCGTGTTCGGTCCGCGCGATCGCTGGCCGGCCACGCAGCCGATCGCGTACGTGTCGGCGAACTCGCCACCCGCGCTGCTGCTCACCGGCGAGGCCGACGAGCGCGTTCGGCCCGGCAACAGTGTCCGCCTCGCCGCGGCGCTGCGTGCCGTCCAGGTGCCGGTGCAGTTGATCACGTTTCCCGAAGCCGGGCACGCGCGCACACTGATGGCGCTCTGGCCGTGGCCAACGGGCGATGTGCCGGTGCTGGAGGCCGTGGCGGCGTTCATCCGGGAGTGGAGTCCTCGACGCCGCCAAGACCACATGCCGTCACTCGGAGACTGAACATCGTCACTGCGCGCACCACCCCCCATCCATCAGCACGTCGTTGCCGGTCATGAACGCCGCCTTGTCGGAACAGATGTAGAGCGCGAGTGAAGCAATCTCGTCGGCCTCGCCCCAGCGGTGCATGGGGGTCTGGTCCATCAGCGCCTGGTTCTTGGCGGCATCTGCGCGCAGCGGCGCAGTGAGATCCGTGGCGATGAAACCGGGACTGATGGCCACGCACGTGATCTTGTCTTCGGTCAGTTCCAGCGCGAGCGCCTTGGTGAGACCTGCCACCGCGTGCTTGGTGGCGGAATAGACGCCGCGCCCGGTGCTCGTCACGTGCGCCATGATGGAGGTGAGGTTGATGATGCGTCCGTAGCCCTGCCCCTTCATGTGCGGAACGAAATACTTGCAGCAGAGCCAGACACCGGTGATGTTGGTGTCGGTAAGCATGCGCCACTCGTCCATGGTGAAGTCGATCACGTTCTTGCGGATCGCCGTGCCGGCGTTGTTCATCAGGATGTGAACGGCGCCGAAGCGCTTCATCACGTCGTCCGCCAGCTTCTTCACCTGCGCTTCGTCGCGAACGTCGCACGTTAATGCTGCCGCATCGGCACCCGCCTTCTCGAGCAGTGCCATGGTCTCGGCCAGCTTTTCCTGGTTTCGTCCTGCAATGGCGACCTTGGCGCCCGCGCCTGCCAGAGCCAGCGCCGTCGCGCGCCCGATGCCGCGATTGCCGCCCGTGATGACCGCGACGCGGCCGGTCAGAAACTTGTCGTTCATGCGAATTCACCTCTCCTGTGCCTGCGGCGAACGCGCTGTTGCGCATGCCCGCAGGTCGGGTTCCGGATCCGGCCTGCACCGGTGTTCTGCAGCCGGCTCGCACCGGCTCCTTTCGCGGCAGCCATCGCCGCCGTGTGGAAATCAACGACCGCTCAGAATCTCTCCGAACAGCACCCAGCGCTTGCCGTCGAACTTCGCAAGCTGCATCTCGCCGATGGGATAGAAATCCGCCGGACTCGTGTTGAGAGTCACCCCGGGCAGGAGCAGCGCGAGTTCCACCTTCTTGAGGTTCGCCGCCTGGCGCATGATGTTCTCGCGCGAAAGATCGTCGCCGCAGGCCTTGAGCAGGTGCACGAGTGCCTGTCCCGCGATGTAGCCGTAGACGTTGAGCCCGTCTTCCAGACTGCCCGAAGGGTGGTACTTCTTCATCCACGCCTCCCAGGTCTTCACCGCCGGATCGTTCTTCCACTGCGGGTCGGTGGGATCCTTGAAGTAGGTGGCGGAAATGATGCCGGTGGCCTTGTCGAGACCGGCAGGCTGCAGCACGGCGGAGACGGAGGCGGAGACATTGGTGAGGTAGTGCGTGGGCTTCCAGCCGAGTTCGCCCACCTTGCGGATCACCTGCGCGGCGAACTTGGGCGTCGCGAAGGTGAGCAGCATGTCCGCGCCGCTCGACTTGAGCGACACGACCTGCGAATCGACCGTCGGGTCCGTCACCTCGTAGGTCTGCTCGGCGACGATCATCTTCGCCGCCTTGTCGCCCAGCATCCCCTTGAACCCGACGATGTAGTCCTTGCCGAAGTCGTCGTTCTGATAGATCACGGCGATCTTCGCGTCCGGGCGGGTCTTGAGAATGTGCTGTGCGTAGATCCGCGCCTCGATCTGGTACGTGGGATTGAACCCCATGGTCCACGGGAAGGTCTTCGGCTCGCCCCACTTGGCCGCACCGGTGGCCAGGAAGATGTGCGGGACCTTCTTCGCGTTGAGATACTTCTGGATGGCGGTGTTGGTGGGCGTGCCGAGCGACTGATAGATCATCAGCACTTCTTCCTGCTCCACCAGGCGGCGCGTCTGCTCCACGGTCTTGGGCGGGCTGTAGCCGTCGTCCAGCGAGAGCAGATCGATCTTGCGACCGTTGACGCCGCCCTGCTCGTTCACCATGGCCATGTACGCGACCTCGGCCTTGCCCACGACGCCGTAGGCGGACGCCGGTCCGCTGTAAGGCATCGTCTGGCCGATCTTGATCGAGCTGTCCGTGACACCCGGCCCGTACTTCTTCTCGGCCTGTGCGGCGCCGGCGGTTGTCAGGGCGAGCGCCACCAGGGCGCCCACGAAGCGCTTCATGTGCATCTCCTCCAATCGTTGTGTTGCGAGTCTGTCGAATGCGCCGGCCGATTATGCCGCAGGCTCCCGTCCAGGGGCGCGGCGGCCGTCACTCGTGACCGATCACGTCTCCGAACAGCACCCACCGCTTGCCGTCGAAGCGCGCCATCTGCAGCTGCTCGACGAGAAAGTAGTCGGTGGTGCTCGTGTTGTACTTGATTCCCGGCAGCAGGACATCCGTCGTGGCGTCCTTCACGCTGGTCGCCTGCTTCATGAGGTTCTCGCGGGACAGATCGTCACCGCAGCTCTTGAGCACCGCGGTCATGAGCTGCGCCGCGCCGTATCCGTAGACGTGATTGATGTCGGACAGGTCGGCGCCCGGCATGTACTTGGACATGAAGTCCCGCCAGCGCTGCATTCCCGCGTCCTTGGCCCACTGAGGATCCGTGGCGTCCTTGAGATAAAGCGCCGTCACCAGACCCACGGACTTGTCCAGACCGGCAGGCGTGAGCACCGCACCTACGGAAGCCGAGACGTTGTTGAGCAGATGCAGCGGCTTCCACCCCAGGTCGGCCACCTTGCGGATGGACTGGGCGGCGAACTTGGGCGTGGCGATGGTGAACATCACGTCGGCGTTCGAGGACTTCAGCGTCACGATCTGCGAATCGACCGTCGGGTCGGTCACCTCGTAACTCGCCTCGGCGACGATGGCGTTCGCCTTGGCGCCCAGGCCGTCCTTGAAGCCCTTCAGATAGTCCTTGCCGTAGTCGTCGTTCTGGTAGAGCACCGCGATGCGGGCGTTCGGCTTTTCCTTGAGGATGTACTTCGCGTAGATCCTGGCCTCGATCTGGTAGCTGGGCTGGAAGCCGATGGTCCAGGGGAAGTTCTTCGGATCTCCCCACTTGGTCGCTCCCGTGGCCACGAACAGGTGCGGCACCTTCTTCGCGTTCACGTACTTGTGGATGGCGGTGTTGGACGGCGTACCGAGCGGCTGGAACAGGGCCAGCACCTGTTCCTCCTCCACCAGCTTGCGTGTCTGCTCGACCGCGCGGGGGGGCGAATAGCCGTCGTCGAGGCTCACCAGGTTCACCTTCCGGCCGTTGATGCCGCCCTGGTCGTTGATCATCTTGAAGTAGGCGGTCTCGGCCTTGCCGATGGCTCCGTACGCCGAGGCCGGACCGCTGTAGGGCATGGTCTGCCCCAGCTTGATCTCCGTGTCCGAGGCTCCCGGACCATACTTTTTCTGTGCCCATGCGGGCGAGACGAAGACCATTGCAGCCAGCACTGCTGATGCCACGCCGAAGACGTTCATGGAACCCTCCCGGATCGGTGATCGTTGTGCGACGCGGCAAGACACAGGCGGTGTCATGGGCCGCGGGAAATTATGCAGCAGCCTTGCGCGCGCGGGCACGCCGCGCGCCTCGGCCGCGGCGACAGCCGGTGTTACATGGGCGACAGCCGGCGGGGACGCCGGTGTTGCAGGACGCGCCGTCGTTGCAGGGGCAGCCCGGCTGCGGCGCCCCCGTGCATGGCGTACCTCTCGCTTTCGACTGCTCCCATAATGCCGCTCCCCTGTTCCCCGTCATCCAGCGCGTCATGAGAACCGTCTCCCTGTCGATGATGCTTCTTGTCTGCGCCCCCGCCGCCGCGGAGGTCTGCCGCTGGACCGATGCCGACGGCCGTGTGCATTACTCGAACTCTCCGCCGCAGGGCGTCACCTGCACCCGAACGCTCAAGGTTCCTCCCGCGACGACAGGAGCCGAAGGCCCGCCCCGGGACTACAGGTCACAGGAGCTGGAATTCCAGCAGCGACGGGTCCAGCGGGCAGAAGCGGAGAAGCGCGCGGAACAGGAAAAGATGGAAGCGGACCGGCGCCGGGAAGCCTGCGGGCAGGCGCGTGGCCGGCTCGCCTGGCTGGAGGGCGGCGGCCGGGTGGTGAAGATCGACGAGACCGGTCAGCGCCAGTTCCTGGATGATCGCCAGATGGCGGCGGAGATCGCGGGCGTGCGCGAACGCATCGCCAACCTGTGCCGCTGACCTCCCGTTACTTGCGGAACAGCCAGAAGAGCAGCGTGAGCACCGCCGAAACGAGAAGTCCGGTGGTCAGCGGAAAGTAGAAGCCGAAGCCGTCCCGCTCGATGCGGATGTCGCCGGGAAGCCGGCCGAACGGCAGCTTGCCGATCCAAGGCCAGAGGATGCCCGCCGCCAGGATCGCGACGCCCAGAACGATCAATCCGCGTTGCATTGTGCCTCTTCCCCCGTTTCAGCGGCCGGTGAACTTCCGCTTCTCGTACGTGCCCATGAGCCCTGCCTCGGCAATGATGTGGCCTTTCATGGCCCTGTCGACATCGGGCCGATGCGCCGGGCCGAGGTCCGGCAGTACCGTATCCAGGGCGTAGAGGCGGTGAAAATACCGGTGCCGCCCGATCGGCGGGCACGGTCCGCCCCAGCCGGTCGACTTGAAGTCGGTGATGCCTTCCCGTGTGCCCGGCGGAAGGCCCGAACGGGAGACCGCCTCGTCGAGTGCCGTGGCCGTCACCGGAATGTTGTAGAGGATCCAGTGCACCCAGGTCATCTTCGGCGCCGCCGGGTCGGGCGCGTCCGGATCGTCGACGATCAGGACGAGGGTGCGGGCCTGCGCCGGAACTCCGGTCCACCGCAACGGCGGCGATACGTTGTCCCCCTCGCAGGTGTACCTGGACGGGATGGCCCCGCCCTGCGAGAACGCCGTGGACGCGAGGGTGAATGCCGAGGCGGCGCCGCCCCCGGCCGGCACCGCCGCCATGCACATCAGAGCCCACCAGGAAAATCGTGTCAGTGCCATGAAAGCTCCCTCCGTCATCGTCCGTTCCCGCCCGGGGAGAAGAATCTGATCGGTGCGCGGATTTCCCGCCGGGTGGCGGTCTCGTATCGTCGTCCGTCTTGTCCAGACGACTGCGACCCCCACATTCTGAACCCGTCTTCCGTGAGACCCCGGCAGTGCCCTCGACGATCCCGCCAGCATTGAACATATCGCGCGGGCCACTGTCTGCGGCGAGGGAGCGGCCGCACGCCGGCAGCCGGATCGTGCGGATGTCACCGAGTCTCCCTACAATGCGCCACCTCATGTCATCCATCCGTCCCCGCTCGCGCCCGTGAATCGGACCGTCGCGTTCGTCGCAGGCGTCGCCGCCGCCCTGCTGGCCTGCCTCTCCGCCTTCGCGGGAGCCGCCCCGCCCCAGGACCCGTTCGATACGGAGAAGTTGCGCCCCCCGTCGCCTTCCAGCACCTGGCAGGCCGCGCCAGCGTCGGCACCGTGCGATCCCGCTCGGGATCTGCCTGCCCTGATCACACTGGTGGATGCGATCGACCAGGCGTTGTGCCGCAACCCGCGCACGCGGGAGAGCTGGGCGGCGGCCAAGGTCGCCGCGGCCCAGGTCGGTGCCGCCCGATCGGCCACGCTGCCCACGGTCACCGGCACGGTGAGCGCGCAGTCGTCGGATTCGCGCAACGTGATCAATTCGGGCCGCCGGGATCAACTCAACGGCAGCCTGTCGTTCAACTATCTCCTGTTCGATTTCGGCGGGCGCAGCGCGGCGATCGAGCAGGCGCGGCAGTCCCTGCTCGCCGCCAACTGGACGCACAACGCGACGCTCCAGGCCGTCGTCCTGGATACCGGCCAGGCGTACTTCCAGCTCTTCGCCTCCGACCAGGCGGTCGAAGCGACCCAGGCAGCGGAGAAGCTGGCGCTGCAGAGCCTGGAGGCGACCCGTGCACGGCAGAAGGCCGGCACCGCCACGCGTGCCGACGTGCTCCAGGCCCAGACCGCCCATTCGCAGGCGCAGCTCAACCGAACTCAGGCGGAAGGCGACGCCGCCGTGGCTCGCGGAACGCTGTCCTACACCATGGGCCTGCCGGCGAATGCGATGCCCCGGCTCGCGCCCCCGGCCGACGTCGACCCGCGTGCCATCGGCGAATCGGCGGTGGCCGCCCTCATGGACGAGGCACTGAAGCGCCGGCCCGAGTTGCGAGCGGCGGAGGCCAACGTCGCCGCCGCGCAGTCCGCTGTCACGGTGGAACAGTCCGCCGGCAAGCCCAGCCTGTCCCTGTTCGCCAATCCCAGTCTCGGCGTGGTCAATCCGGGCGCCGATCCGCGTTCGCTGTCCGTGGGCGTGACCCTGAACATTCCCATCTTCACGGGCTACCAGAACACGTACCGCATCCAGGCGGCCCGCGAATCGGTGGACCGCAACGCCGCGACGCGCGACCGCCTCCGCAACGACGTGTCCCTGGAGGTCTGGCGCTCGTACCAGGACGTCCGCACCCAGGGCCAGGCGCTGACGACGGCGGGCGATCTCGTGCGCAGTGCCACGGAGTCCTACGACGTCGCGCTCGGCCGCTATCGCGCAGGCGTGGGCAATGTCATCGATCTGCTCTCTGCCCAGAACGCCCTGGTGCAGGCGAACATCCAGCGCATCCAGGCGCAGCTCCGGCTCAACGTGTCGAAGGTGGCGCTGGCGCGGGCGATCGGCGTGCTGGAGCCTTCCCTGTTCGCGGACGCCGGGGCGGCCGCACGATGATGAAGGCCTGCCCGGGACGCCGCGGGCGCTCGAACCCAACCCCGCGCGATGACATGCCGTGTTGCATGGCACGTCGCCGTGCGCGAACACGGATGTGCCGATGACTCGAAGACTGATGTCGTATGCGCTGCGCGCGGGCCTGCTGGCCATCGTGGCGGCTGTCGCGTGGTACGGCTGGACGTACTGGAACAAGTCGAAGGTGAAGCCGCTCGCGGAGCGCTATCAGCTGGAAACCGTGGCCCGCGGCGACGTGGTGCAGACCGTCACCGCGAGCGGCACGCTGAACCCGGTCGTCCTGGTGAACGTCGGTACCCAGGTATCCGGCACGGTGCAGCGGCTGCACGCCGACTTCAACGACAAGGTGGACAAGGGTCAGGTGCTGCTGGAGCTGGACCCGACGCTGTTCCGTGCGGCCGTGGAGCAGAGCCGGGGCAACGTCGCCAACGCGGAGGCCGCCCTGCGGCTCGCGCTGGCGAACGAACGCAGGGCACGCGAGCTGTTCGGACAGGAGTACATCACACGCCAGGAACTGGACCAGTCCGTCCAGGCCCGCGAGGCCGCCGAGGCGCAGGTGCGGACCACGCGCGGCCAGCTCGCCCGCGACACCGCGAACGTGAACTACAGCGTGATCCGCTCGCCCGTGTCCGGCGTGGTCGTCTCGCGCCAGGTGGACATCGGCCAGACCGTGGCGGCCAGTTTCCAGACGCCTACGCTGTTCCAGATCGCGCAGGACCTCACCCGCATGCAGATCAACACCAACGTCGCCGAGGCCGACATCGGCAAGATCCGCGTGGAACAGCCCGTGAGCTTCACCGTCGACGCGTTTCCCGGACGGAAATTCCAGGGCAGCATCCGGCAGATCCGGCTCAACCCCATCATCCAGACCAACGTCGTCACCTACAACGTCGTCGTCGCCGTCGACAATCCGGAACTCATCCTGCTGCCGGGGATGACGGCCTACATCACGGTGGAGGTGGACCAGCGCAGCAATGTGCTGGTGATTCCCACGGCCGCATTGCGGTTCCGCCCCCGGGACGCGACGGCCGCCGCCGGAGAGCAAAAGACTTCTGCGGGACCCGCCCCGTCGACCGCGGGCGAACGGGGTGCCCGGCCCGCGGGGACGAACGGGCGCGACGGCGACGGCAAGCGGCCGGGACCCAAGGTGCACGTCGTGCGCGGCGAGGAACTCGTTCCCGTCACGGTCCAGACGGGCATCTCCGACGGCAAGTTCGTGGAGGTGACCGGCGGCGAGCTGAAGGAAGGCGACCGCGTCGCGGTCCAGAACCGCGTCTCCGACAAGGGTGGGGCCCTGTCTTCCGGCGGTGGCGCCCCTCGCATGCGGGCCTTCTGATGAGCGGGACGGAACCGGGCCGGCCGATCGTGGCCGTGAGCGGCCTGCACAAGCACTACGAGACTGCGGCAGGCCCCCAGCCCGTGCTGCACGACGTGAATCTCGTGATCCGCGCCGGCGAGTTCGTTGCGCTCATGGGACCGTCCGGCTCCGGCAAGTCCACGTTCATGAACATTCTCGGCTGCCTGGACACGCCCAGTTCGGGGCGCTACGAGCTGGACGGGCACGACACCTCCCGCCTCGATACGGATCGGCTCGCGCTGCTGCGTAACCGGTTCATCGGTTTCGTGTTCCAGGGCTTCAACCTGCTGCCCCGGGCGAGCCTGCTCGACAACGTCGCGCTGCCTCTCGTGTATGCGGGCATGCCGCGCGCAGCCCGGGAAGCCCGCGCACGGGAGCTGCTCGCTCGGGTGGGACTGGAAGCCCAGGCGGACCGGCGGCCCAACCAGATCTCCGGAGGCCAGCAGCAACGCGTTGCCATCGCGCGCGCGCTCGCCAACAAGCCGCATCTCGTGCTGGCGGACGAACCGACCGGCAACCTGGACACCACGACGAGTCACGAGATCATGGGGCTCTTCGCTTCGCTCAATGCGGACGAAGGGCTCACCATCGTGCTCGTGACGCATGAGATGGACGTGGCCCGCTTCGCGCAGCGGCTGGTGAGTTTCCTCGACGGACGGGTCGTTCTGGACGGACCCGTTCCTCAGGCCGGCGAGGCGGCCGTCGCGTCATGATCGGCGCCATCCTCGCCGAAGCGTGGCGCGCCATGGGCGCGAACAAGCTGCGCACCTTCCTCACCATGCTGGGCATGATCATCGGCGTGGGCGCGGTCGTGATCATGCTGGCCATCGGCGAAGGCGCCCAGATGATCATGCGCCAGACCATCGCCACCATGGGCAGCAACCTGTTCGTGGTGCTCTCCAGCTTCACCATGACCTCGGGCGTGCGCTCGGGCACGGGGTCCACTCCGACGCTCACGCTGAACGACGCCAATTCGCTCCGCGAACTGGCCACGGTGGCCAACGTGGCGCCCGTGCAGCCGGGATCGGCGCAAGTCGTGTACGGCTCGGTCAACTGGAACTCCCAGGTCTACGGCGTCACGTCCGCCTACATGGATGTGCGCGGGTGGGATCTGCAGTCCGGCGATCCCATCACCGATGCGGACGTGCGCACGGCCAACCGGGTGGCCATTCTCGGCCAGACGGTCGTCAACCGGCTGTTCGGGGACGAGGACCCCATCGGCAAGACCATTCGGGTGCGGGATGCCCCGTTCGTGGTGGCCGGCACCCTCGCGCCCAAGGGGCAGAGCTTCGACGGCCGCGACCAGGACGACACCGTGCTGGTGCCGCTCACCACCGCGCAGCGCAAGGTCTTCGGCAGCCCCTTTCCCAACAGCGTGCGCATGATCATGGTGCAGGGCGTCTCGGACGACCTGATGCCAGACACCGAGCAGGACATCACGGCGCTGCTGCGCGAGCGCCACCGCATCCAGGAAGGCATGGAGCCGGACTTCATGGTCCGCAACATGAGCGCGGCCGCCGACATCCAGGCGCAGACGACGCGCGTGATGTCGATGCTGCTGGGCGCCGTGGCGGCCGTCTCCCTGGTGGTGGGCGGCATCGGCATCATGAACATCATGCTGGTGTCGGTGACGGAGCGCACCCGCGAGATCGGCATCCGCTTGGCCGTGGGGGCGCGCTCGCGCGACATCCTCGCGCAGTTCCTGCTCGAGGCCATCATCGTGTCGATCCTGGGGTGCGTGATCGGTGTGCTGATGGGTATCGGCGTTTCTGCCTTGGCCACCGAAACCTTCGGCATCTACACGCAGGTCACCACTGCGTCGGTGCTCCTCGCCTTCGGCGTGGCGGCCCTGGTGGGCATCTTCTTCGGCTACTACCCGGCCCGCAAGGCGGCCTACCTCAAGCCCATCGAGGCGCTGCGGTTCCAGTGACCGGTCCGTACCGATTCAACGTTCCGGTTCGCGCACGAATTCGCCTTCGATGATTGTGCCGCCGGACGGCGGGGGCGTACCGGCCCCAGGCGGCGGTGCGCCGGCGGCAGCGCCCGCGGCCGCTGCGGCCTGCGCGGCCTGCTGACGGGCGACCTGTTCGCGCAACTGCCGGCGCACGTGGCGCGTTCTCCACCAGAAGTAACCCACCAGCACGGCGCCCACGACGAGTGCCACCGCGAGGATCACCACCGAGAAGAGTACGGCCCCCACGATCGCCACGGCACCGAGGATCACCGTGAGCAGCGTGCCGACGATGCCCTTTCCGCGGCCTTGTCCGCCGGTCCGCACGACTCCGATCCTGATTCGATTCATTCGCGTCTTCCCGATCCTGTCATTGTGGTGCTGCACGGTGCTTGCGAACGGCCCCGCCGCGCGCCGCGGCCGTTCCGGTCACGTTGTGCCGGTACGGCAGATTTCCAGCGCGCACTGCCGCGGACGGAGCCATTCATGTCCGCGCCCCGTGGCGTTCGAGCGCCCAGGCCACGTGCTCGCGGACCAGTGCAGACGGGTCGTCCGAGCGGCTCCGCAGCGCGCCGATCACCTCTTCCGAGCCCGGCGCATTGCCCAGCCCCACGGCCAGATTGCGCAGCCAGCGCTCGTGGCCGATCCGCCGGATCGCGCTGCCTCGCAGCCGCTCGTCGAACTGCGCCTGCGTCCACGCGAACAGGGACACGAGCGTGGCCGCATCGAGGCCGTTGCGCACGGCGAAGTCGTCGACGCCCGCCGGCCTGGCGTACTTGTTCCAGGGGCAGCAGAGCTGGCAATCGTCGCAACCGTAGACCCGGTTGCCCATGAGCGGACGAAGCGGCTCCGGGATCGGCCCCCCGTGCTCGATGGTGAGGTAGGAGATGCAGCGGCGCGCGTCGAGCCGGTACGGGGCCACGATGGCGCCGGTGGGACATGCCTGGAGACAGCGGGTGCAGCTTCCGCAGTGTTCCTGCCCGGTTTCGTCCGGCGGGAGCTCCAGATCGGTGTAGATCTCGCCGATGAAGAACCAGGAACCGGCTTCGCGATGCAGAAGCAGCGTGTGCTTGCCCCGCCAGCCGAGCCCTGCCTTGCGCGCGAGTTCCACTTCCATGACCGGAGCACTGTCCGTGAACACCCGATATCCGAAGGGTCCGACCCGCGACGCGATACGGTCCGCGAGCTGCTGCAGCCGCGACCGGAGAACCCTGTGATAGTCGCGCCCGAGCGCATAGCGGGAGATGTAGGCACGGCGGCCGTCCTGCAGGACGGTCGCGGCATCCGCCGTGCGAGGATCGAGATAGTTCATGCGCACCGAGATCACGCTCACGGTCCCGGGCACCAGCCCCGCGGGCCGTGCACGCAGACTCCCGTGGCGCGCCATGTAGTCCATCGTTCCGTGGAATCCGGCCTCGAGCCACGCCGCCAGGCCGGGCTCGGCCTCCCGCAAGTCGATGTCCGCGATGCCGGCCCCGTCGAAGCCGGCGTCTCGCGCGAGCTGGAGAATCTCTGCCTTGAGCGCGAGAGGATCGGGAATCGGGGACGGAGCGGACATCGCGGGAACGGGAGTGTCGAAGGGAGCCGGAGACGGGCATCGGAGTTTACCGGCGGCACAGGGAGGGACTAGCGGCACACGGGCTGGCGGCGCCATATGCATCGACAGATGCGGTCGCGGTCGTGCCCGTGCCGGGACATGTGCCAGAATGCGAGCCATCGCATGGGGAGACAAGGGATGACCCGGGGACGTTCCGTCGGCGTGCTGTTTCTGCTGGTCGCGTTCGCGCTCATCCAGACGTGGGCGCCGCTGTTGCACGCCCACGTCGCCCCCGCCGGCAGCACCGGTTCCGGCATCCATCTCCCCGATGGGACGGCCCTCGTTCCCCATTCCCACGGCAACCGCGCCACGGTGGTGGCCCGCTGCGGCCAGGACGAAGGGGCGCTGGTCACGGCGCAGACCGAACACCTGCGCAATGACCGCATGGGGGTCTCCAGCGATCCCGGCAGGAGTGCGGCACCGGCATTCACTGCCGTGCGTTCGCTCGCCGCCCAGGGCATCTTCCTTCGCTCGTCAACCGTCCGCGCCGGCGGCAGCATCGATGCCGCGCCTCCTTTCGCCATAGGCCCTCCCCTCCTCGTCTGACCCCGCTTCGACCGGTGCGCGCACGCACCGGCAAGGTCGACGGCCGTCTGCCACGCCGTCCGTCCGGCTCGACCGCCGGAGGACCGACCCGCAGCGGCTGCCGCCACGCAGTCATTCGAGGAACCACCCGTGACGAAGAACGCCTTTCGCGTGCTGGGTTTCGTGCTGGCCGGCATCGCCGCCTGCCCGCAGGCCCAGGACATCAAGCTCGATGCCCGCCAGATCACCGCACTGGGCATCGCCACCGCCAGCCCCGAGAGCCAGCCCGTCAGCGAGGTGACAGGCCTCGCCGCCGAAGTCATGGTGCCGAACAACCAGCTCCATGTCGTGAGCACGCCTCTGCCCGGACTGGTGGAGTCCGTGCTGGTCGCCGTCAACGAGCCCGTGAAGCGCGGCCAGGTGCTTGCCCGGATGCAGAGCTCCGCACTGGCGGAAGCGCAGCGCGGCTACCTCCAGGCGCTCACCCAGATGCAGCTTGCCCAGGCCAACCTGGACCGGGACCGCAAGCTTTCCGCCGAGGGCCTCATCGCGGAGAGCCGGCTGCTGTCCACCAGGGCGACCCACGTGGAGGCATCGGCGCTGCTGGCCGAACGCCGGCACGCCCTCAAGCTGGCGGGCATGGCGGACGGTGCGATCGACAAGCTCCAGACCGGTGCGGCGATCACGAGCAGCGTCACCGTGGCCTCGCCGGTGAACGCCGTTGTGGTGGAGCAGATGGCGCAGGCCGGCCAGCGCCTGGAGGCGTACACGCCGATCTACAAGCTCGCCCAGCTCGATCCGCTGTGGCTCGAGATCCAGGTGCCGCTCGCGCGCGCTGCAGGCGTGCGTGAAGGAGCCAAGGTGCGCGTGCCCTCGGCAGACGCCGCCGGCAAGATCATTTCCGTCGGCAAGAGCGTGACCCCGAAAGCCAGACCGTCATGCTCCGGGCGCTCATCTCGACCAACGCCCAGCGCCTTCGGCCAGGTCAGTACGTCGAGGCCTCCGTCGCGGCGGCCGCGGGCGGCGCGGCGCAATGGCGCATTCCCAGTGCGGCCCTGGCGCGGGTGAAGGATCACGTCTACGTGTTCGAGCGGACGGGGGCGGGATTCCGCGCACGCGCCGTGACCCTCGTCAACGAAGGCGCCACCAGTTCCATCGTGACCGCAGATCTGCCCGTCCAGGCGCAGATCGCGGTGGCCGGCGTGTCCGCACTGAAGGCTCGCCTCATGGAAACCCGCTGAAGAGGCCACCATGCTGACCCGCCTCATCGGCTTTTCCCTGCAGCAGCGTCTGCTGGTGCTCGCGGCGACCCTGCTGCTCGTCCTGTTCGGCGTGCGGGCATTCCTCACGCTGCCCATCGACGCGTTCCCCGACGTTTCCACCACCCAGGTCAAGATCATCGTCAAGGCGCCGGGCATGACGCCCGAGGAGATCGAGACTCGCATCGTCGCCCCCATCGAGATCGAGATGCTGGGCATCCCCCGGCAGCGGCTGCTGCGGTCCATGTCGAAGTACGCCATCGCCGACGTGACCATCGATTTCCAGGAAGGCACGGACATCTACTGGGCACGCCAGCAGGTGAACGAGCGCCTGGCGGGCGTCATGTCCGAACTGCCTGCAGGGGTGAGCGGTGGCCTCGCCCCCATCACCACTCCGCTGGGCGAGATGTTCATGTTCACCATCGAAGGGGGCGGACTTTCCCTCGACGAGCGGCGCACCCTGCTCGACTGGGTGATCCGGCCGCGCCTGCGGACGGTGCCGGGCGTGGCGGACGTCAACTCGCTCGGCGGGCACGTGCGCGCCTTCGAGGTGGTGCCGGACATCGCCGCGCTGGCGGCGCGCGGCATCCCCGTCTCCGATCTGCAGCACGCGCTGGAATCGAACAACCGCAACGACGGCGCCGGCCGCCTGACCGAATCGGAGGAGGCGCTGCTCGTCCGCGCCGAAGGCAGCATCCGCACGCTCGACGACGTGCGCGCCATCGTGGTGGCCGAGCGCAATGCCATTCCCGTCCGGGTCGCGGAGGTCGCCGAGGTGCGGATCGGGTCGGTCACGCGATACGGCGCCGTCACCAAGAACGGAGAAGGCGAAGCCGTACAGGGTCTGGTGCTGGGACTGCGCGGCGCCAATGCACGGCAGGTGGTGGACGGCGTGCGCGCCCGACTGGCCGAGATCGCGCCCCAGCTTCCGGCCGGGGTCACCACCAAGGTGTTCTACGACCGCGGCAATCTCGTGGAGCGCGCGGTGGACACCGTCTCGCGCGCGCTGCTCGAGGCCATCGTCCTCGTGCTGGTACTGCTGTTCCTGTTCCTGGGCGATCTGCGCGCTTCCATCGTCGTGGCGCTCACCCTGCCCCCTGTCGGCCCTGGCGACCTTCATCCTGATGGACCAGGCAGGCATGAGCGCCAACCTGATGAGCCTGGGGGGGCTGGCCATCGCCATCGGCATGCTCGTCGACGCGTCCGTCGTGGTCGTCGAGAACGTCGTGAGCCATCTCGCGCACGCGCCGCCCGAGCGTTCGAAGCTGCAGATCGTGTTCGATGCGGTACGCGAAGTCGCGCGGCCTGTGACCTCGGGCATCGTGATCATCGTCATCGTGTTCCTGCCGCTGCTGACACTCGAAGGGCTGGAGGGGAAGCTCTTCAAGCCCGTGGCGCTTTCCATCGTGTTCGCCCTGTCCGGTTCGCTGGTGCTCGCCCTGACGGTGATTCCCGTGGCCGGTTCGGTGCTGCTGGGACGCACCGCCCATCGGGATCCCTGGCTGGTGCGCCAGGCGCAGCGGCTCTATGCCCCGCTGCTCGAACGCGCGCTGGACAGTCCCAAGGCGGTGGCCGCGGTGGCCGTGCTCCTTCTGGCCGCCGCCACCGGCGCGTATCTCGCCACTGGCAAGACCTTCATGCCCACCATGGATGAAGGCGACCTCATCATGCAGCTCGAGAAACTGCCGTCGATCTCGCTCGACGCGAGCAACGAGCTGGACCAGCGCATCCAGAAGGCGATCCTCGCGCAGGTACCGGAGGTGACGAACATCGTGGCCCGTACCGGCGCGGACGAGATCGGTCTGGACCCCATGGGACTCAACCAGACCGACATGTTCATGGTGCTCAAGCCGCGGACCGAATGGCGCACGCCGGACAAGGATTCCATCATCGATTCGCTGCGCGCGGTGATGGCGGCCTTTCCGGGCGTCAACTTCACCTTCACCTAGCCCATCGAGATGCGCGTCTCCGAGATGCTCACGGGCGTGCGGGGCGATCTCGCCATCAAGATCTTCGGCCCGGACCTGGGGATGCTGAACCGGCTCGCTCAGCAGGTCGAGGCCCAGCTCAAGACGGTGCCAGGCAATCGCGACGTCTTCACGCTCACCAACGAAGGCGTGCAGTACCTGAAGGTGGACATCAACCGCTTCGCCACCGGGCACCAGAAGCTCACGGTGGACGAGATCGAGACGGATCTGCGCATCCAGCTCGAAGGACGCCGCGTCGGCACCGTGATCGAGGAAGGCCGCCGTACACCGCTCATCGTTCGCGGCCAGAGCAGTCTGCGCAGTTCCGGGGCGCTGTACCAGAACCAGAACGTGGTGATGCCGGACGGCAAGGCAGTCCCCCTCTCCACGGTGGCCCGTATCGCCCGGGTGGATGGTCCGGTCAAGATCGATCGGGAGAACGGCTTCCGCTACGCTGTCGTGCAGTCGAGCGTGGGCGGGCGCGATCTCGTCGGCTTCGTCGACGACGCCAAGGCCGCCCTCGCGGCAAAGGTGCCGTTGCCCCAGGGCTACCACCTCGCGTGGGGCGGCCAGTTCGAGAACCAGCAACGAGCCGCCGCGCGCCTGGCCGTGGTGGTGCCGGTAGCGCTGGCGCTCATCTTCATGCTGCTGTTCGCGACCTTCGGCTCGCTGTCTCAGGCGGCGCTGGTCTTCGCCAATATCCCGTTCGCGATGGTGGGCGGGATCGTCGCGCTGTGGGCCTCGGGGCAGTACCTCTCCGTGCCCGCCTCCGTCGGTTTCATCGCGCTGCTGGGCATCGCCGTGCTGAACGGCGTGGTGCTCATGAGCACGTTCAACCAGCTGCGCGATGCCGGCCTGCCCATCGACCGGGTCGTACGCGACGGTGCGTCCCGCAGGCTGCGCCCGGTACTGATGACCGCCAGCATCGCGGCCTTCGGTCTGGTGCCGCTGCTGTTCGCGACGGGCCCCGGGGCCGAGATCCAGCGGCCGCTGGCCGTGGTGGTCATCGGCGGCCTGGTCACGTCCACGGCGCTCACGCTGCTGATTCTTCCCCTGCTCTACCGGCGCTTCGGAGTGCGCCACGCGGCCTCCTCGGCTGCGTCCCTGGAGGTGCCGCGATGATCCGGACCGTCATGCTGTCGATCACCCTGGCCGCGAGCGCGGCCGGCGCATCGGAGGCCGATCCCGCGGCAGATCTGCCGCCCACGGCTCTGGTGGAGAAGGCCCTGGCTGCGTATCCGCCCGTGCGTGCCGCGCGCGAAGGCGTGGTGCTGGAGCTGGCGGGACGCCGCCGTCTCGAGGCGGGGCCCTACGAATTCGCGATTCGCGGCGGCTACCAGAATCACTCGCTTCCGGCGGGCCGTTTCTCGGAGGTGGAAATCGGCATCGAGCGGCCGATCCGCCTGCCGGACAAGGCCCGCATCGACGTCGAGCTGGGGGACCAGAATGTCGAGCTTGCCCGGCGCGCCTCCTACAGTGCCTGGTGCGACGGCGCCCGCCATCTGCTGCAGCTCTGGTACGGATGGGCGCGCGAGAACGTCCAGCTCGCGCTGTGGAGCCAGCAGCTCCAGGCCCTGAACGAGCAGGCGAGCATCGTGAGACGGCGGGCCGCGGCGGGCGATGCGCCCCGGGTGGAGGCGAACCTCGCCGAAGCGTCGGCGGCGCAGGCCGAGGCCGTCGTCGAGAACTACCGTGGCCGTGAGCAGGGTGCGCGGGCCGCGCTGGAGCGGACGTTCCCCGCGGTGCCGGTCCCGGGGATCGCCTCGGTCGGCCGGCCGCAACCGCTGGACCAGAGTCTCGACTGGTTCGTGGATCGCGTACGGGCCCACAACGACGAGGTGCGGCTCGCGCGCGCGGCCTCCCGGCGCGGCCTGCTCGTGGCGAAACGGGCGCATGCGGAGCAGCGGCCGGATCCGGCCGTGGGGGTGCGGCTCGCCAACGACAGGAGCGCATCGGACCGCATCGCGAGCGTGTACGTGGTCGTGCCGCTGCCCGGAGAGGCACGGCGGGCCCTGGCCGACGGCGCACGTGCGCAGGCCGCGGTGGCGGCAAGTCACGAAGCAGCGGTCGTCCAGCGAGTGTCGGCAGACGTGGCGCGCATGCATGGCGAGGCGCGCGGCGCTTTCAATGCGTGGGAAAAGGCCCGCTCGGCCGCCGAGGGCATGCAGCGCAACGCCGAATCCATGAACCGGTCGTGGCAGCTACGGGAGGCCTCGCTCTCCGAGGTTCTGGTGGCGCGCCGCCTCGCCCTCGAATCGGCGCTCGCGGCGGCGATGGCCAGGATCGAAGCCGAGGAAACCCGTTACCGCCTGCTGGTCGAAGCGCATGTCCTCTGGAACGATCCCGAGGAAGAGGCGGAGGAACACAAGGACTGACGCGGCCGACACGGCCCGGCCGGCCGCAAGGGCGAGATCCGCGGGCACGCGGGCTGCTCCACGACGCGGGCTCCTCCGGTCCCTGCCGATGACCTATCATTCGCGGTCCATGGTCCTTCTTTCACCGCTCCGCTCATCCATTCCGCACGGCCGGCGCTGCGGCACGCCTGGCGCTCGCTTCCGGTAAGCGCCTTCCGCCATGTGGATCGTCCAGCTCGCCCTGCGCCGCCCCTACACGTTCATCGTGGTGGCGCTGCTCACGCTGATCATCGGACCGCTGATGATCCTGCGCACGCCCAGCGACATCTTCCCGTCCATCAACATTCCGGTGATCAGCGTCATCTGGCGCTACACGGGCCTGGCCTCCGAGGAGATGGAAGGCAGGATGGTGTCCCAGTTCGAGCGCGCGATGACGGCCACGGTGAACGACATCGAGCACATCGAGTCGCAGATCGTGAACGGCGTGGCAGTGGTCAAGGTGTTCTTCCATCAGGGCACCGAGATCCAGACGGGCCTGTCCCAGATCGTCGCCATTTCGCAGACGGTCATCAACAATTTCCCGCCGGGCGCCACGGCCCCCCTCATCCTGCAGTACAGCGCCTCCACGGTGCCCATCCTGCAGCTCGCGCTGTCGAGCAACACGCTCGCCGAGCACGAGATGAACGATCTCGCCAACAGCTTCATGCGCACCCAGCTCGCGACGGTGCAGGGTGCCGTGCTGCCGTTTCCCTACGGCGGCAAGGTGCGGCAGATCATGGTGGACATCGATCCGCGCCAGCTGCAGGCCAAGGGTCTGACCCCGCAATCGGTCGTCGACGCCCTCGGACAGCAGAACCTGATCCTGCCTACCGGCACCATCAAGCTGGGCGCGCTCGAATACGACGTGGCCCTGAACGGCAGTCCGCGCAGCGTCAAGGAGCTGAACGACCTGCCGATCCGTTCCGGCCCGAACGGGACGATCTTCATCCGCGACGTCGCCCATGTGCGCGACGGCTTCCAGCCGCAGATCAATGTCGTGCGCAGAGACGGCCAACGGGCGGTGCTCCTGACCATTCTCAAGTACGGCAGCGCCTCCACCCTGGACATCGTGCAGCGCGTGAAGGACGAGCTGCCGCGCATCCGTGCCGGCTTGCCACCCGAACTGGACATCCAGACCGCGCTCGATCAGTCGCTCTTCGTCCAGGCAGCGGTGGACGGCGTCGTGCACGAAGCCATCCTCGCGGCCTGCCTCACGGCGCTCATGATCCTGCTGTTCCTCGGCAGCTGGCGCAGCACGCTGATCATCACCATTTCCATTCCCCTTTCGATCCTCGTGTCTCTCTCGCTGCTCTCCGCGCTGGGCGAGACCATCAACATCATGACGCTGGGCGGCCTCGCGCTGGCGGTCGGCATTCTCGTGGACGACGCCACGGTCGCCATCGAGAACATCACCCAGCACCTGGAACAGGGCAAGTCGCTGGAGCGTGCCATCCTCGATGGCGCAGGTCAGATCGCGCTACCCACGCTGGTGTCGACGCTGTGCATCTGCATCGTGTTCGTGCCCATGTTCCTGCTGACGGGTGTGGCACGGTACCTGTTCGTGCCCATGGCCATGGCCGTGGTCTTCGCGATGCTGGCCTCCTATTTCTTCTCGCGCACGCTGGTGCCCACGCTGGCGAAATACCTGTTGCGGGGCCACACGGACGTGCATGGCCACCACGCCCGGCGCAGCGCGTGGCGCAGCCTGCATGGGCGATTCGAGTCGGGCTTCGCCTCGATGCGCAACGGCTATCGGACGCTGCTGGAACGCAGCATGGAGGCGCCGGCCGCGTTCTCGATTCTCGTGCTCGCCGTATGCGTGGGAACGGCCGCTCTGGTGCCCTGGGTGGGCCGGGACTTCTTCCCCTCGGTGGACGCGGGACAGATAAAGCTCCACCTGCGCGCCAAGACCGGCACGCGCCTGGAAGAGACGGCGCGGCTGTGCGACCTGGTGGAGAACCGCATCCGGCAGATCATTCCGCCTGCAGAACTGGAGGCGATCCTCGACAACATCGGCCTGCCCACCAGCGGAACCAATCTCACGTACAACAACTCCGGGACCGTGGGCCCTGCCGATGCCGACATCGTCATCTCGCTCAAGCCCGGCCATGCTCCCACGGAGAACTACGTCCGCCGGCTGCGCAAGGAACTGCCAGAGCACTTCCCCGGCGTGATGTTCTACATGCTGCCCGCGGACATCGTGAGCCAGATCCTCAATTTCGGGCTGCCCGCCCCCATCGACGTGCAGGTGGTCGGCAACAAGGTCGCCGAGAACCGCAAGTTCGCCATGGCGCTTTTCGAGCAGCTGAAGACAGTGACGGGCATCGCGGACCTGCGCATCCACCAGCCCTTCGACCAGCCCAAGCTGGACGTGGTGGTCGACCGCGTGCGCGCGCAGCAGGCCGGGCTGTCGCAGCGGGAGATCGCAGGCAACCTGCTCATCACGCTGAGCGGCAGCTTCCAGACCAGCCCCACGTTCTTCCTCAACCCGAAGAACCGCGTCACGTACAACGTGATCACCCAGGCCCCGCAGTACCGCATGGATTCCCTCGACGCGCTGAACAACATTCCGGTACGGACGACGGAGCAGGGATCGAGCGGCATCCTCGGCAGCCTCGCCTCGGTGAGCCGCGACACGGAGCGGGCCGTGATCAGCCACTGGAACGTGCAGCCGGTGCTGGACATCTACGGCGGCATCCAGGGGCGCGACCTCGGCGGCGTGGCCGACGACGTCGACCGGATCGTCAAGGCCGCGGAAAAGGATCTTCCCAAGGGCTCGCGGCTCATCGTCCGCGGGCAGATGGAGACCATGCAGAGCTCGTTCAGCGGCCTGCTCTACGGGCTGGTCTTCGCCATCGTCCTCGTGTACCTGCTCATGGTGGTCAACTTCCAGTCGTGGCTCGACCCTCTGATCATCATCTCCGCATTGCCCGCGGCACTGGCCGGCATCGTGTGGATGCTGTTCGTCACGGGCACCACCATCAGCGTGCCGGCCCTCACGGGCGCCATCATGGCGGTGGGCATCGCCACCGCGAACAGCATCCTGGTGGTCAGCTTCGCCCGCGAACAGATGCGCGACGGCGCCGAGGCCTTCACAGCGGCCCTCGAGGCCGGCATCGGCCGGTTCCGGCCCGTGCTGATGACCGCACTCGCGATGATCATCGGCATGATCCCCATGGCCATGGGCATGGGCGAAGGCGGCGAACAGAACGCGCCGCTGGGCCGCGCGGTGATCGGCGGGCTGCTGTTCGCCACCGTGGCGACGCTGTTCTTCGTGCCGGTGGTATTCGCGATGGTGCACGGCTGGCGGACCGGCCGCGCGGACGCGGCGCATGCCAGCGCCTGAATTCGAGGGAGCGAGAGAGTCGTGACGACGGACCCGACGGACCCGATGGAAACGGTGGGCAATCCCGCGGCTCGAGGGCCGAAACGACGCAGAAGCCCCGCCGGACTCATCGCCCTGGCGATCGTGCTCGTTGCCTTCGCCGCCGCGTACTTTCTGGGCATCGTCCCCCGGCAGCGGGCACAGGAGGCGCTCAGCAAGGAGACTCGCGCGCTGGCCGTTCCCACCGTGGCGGTGACCACGCCCAAACAGGGCGACGCCAATGCGGAACTGGTCCTGCCGGGCAACCTGCAACCCTACATCGACACGCCGATCTACGCCCGGGCGAGCGGCTATCTCAAGCACTGGACGGCGGATATCGGCAGCACGGTGAAGAAGGGCGAACTGCTCGCGGAGATCGAGGCACCGGAACTCGACGCCCAGTTGCAGAAGGCGCGGGCGGACGTCTCTGCGGCACGGGCCACGTTCGAGCAGGCGCAGAAGACGGCAGGACGCTGGCAGGAACTGGTGCGCACCGGATCGGTGTCCGCCCAGGACGCCGACCTGGCCCAGAACACCATGCGCACGCGCAGGTCCGAGCTCGATGCCGCCCAGCAGGAAGTGGCACGGCTGGAGCGCGTGCAAGGCTACCGGCGCATCTATGCGCCCTTTTCCGGAATCATCACGGCCCGCAACGCCGAAACCGGCGGACTCATCGACGCGGGTGCCGCGTCGGGGCCCGGGCGGGAACTCTTCCGGCTTTCCGCCACCGAGAAGCTGCGTGTGTTCGTGAACGTTCCACAGGCAGCGGCGAAGCACGCAGTACCGGGTGCCGCCGCCGAACTCTCGCTCACCGAGTATCCGGGCCGCAAGATTCCCGGCAAGCTCGTGCGCACCGCGAAGTCCATCGATGCCGGCACACGCACGCTGCTCGCGGAGATCGAGGTGGACAACAGCAAGGGGGAACTGCTGCCCGGCAGCTATGCCCAGGTCCGTCTGAAGATTCCCGCGACCGTGTCCGCGCTCATCGTGCCGATCAACACGCTGCTCTTCCGTGCCGAGGGGCCGCAGGTGGCCGTGGTCGGACCCAGTGACAAGACCGTGCTGAAGAACGTGACCATAGGCCGCGATTTCGGCACGACGGTGGAACTGCTCGCCGGACTGGAGGCGACTGATCGCGTGATCCTGAACCCCGCCGATTCGATCGACAACGGCACTCAGGTCCGGGTCGTGGAGGTGAGGAAGAACAAGGAGAAATAGGTCGGGCAGCCGCAAGGCCAGCCACCCGTCAGATTCCCATTTCCTGAACACTTCCCGCGCGATCCGGAAACTGTCGATGGCTGCGGGCACACCGCAATAGATCATGGCCTGCAGCAGCACTTCTTGAATCTCCTGCGTTGGAGAGTCCGTTGTTGACCGCACCCCGCACATGCAGTTTCACCTCGTGGGGCCGGTTCAGTGCCGTCAGCATGGCCAAGTTGATGATGCTCCTCGTGCGCCGGTCGAACGTGGGGCGGTTCCAGATTTCGCCCCAGCAGTATTTCGTCACCAGTTCCTGGAGCGGCCGATTGAAGTCATCCGCGCTCCGGATGGCACTATCCACATACTCGGCGCCGAGGACTTGCGTCGCACTCTCAAGCCTTTCTCGAACAGATCGTCACTCATCGAAACGCACTCCTTGGAAGATCATGGAAATGGTCCCCCGGAGGGGGGTCGCAAGACCTCACCGGCCCGGGCGAGTTGCTCGCCGACGGTCGCCAAACCGAAACGAATCGGGCAAAGTGGCGCCAATCGCTAAAGTGACGAATCGCGCCGCGGAACGAGGTCGAAAGATTGTCTGACAAAACACAAAGAACGGGCAATGCGAACAGAAGCGTGCTCCGCGTGCTCCGCGTCGTCCGCGAGTCGTCGTCCTTCGTCACCAGGTAGAGGACCTGCTGCGGAAGGCCATCGCGAGCGGACACTTCAAGCCCGGCGAGAAGCTGGTGGAGCGGGAACTGTGCGAGATGATGGGGGTGAGCCGCCCCTCGATCCGCGAGGCCCTGAGGCGCCTGGAAGCGGAAGGGCTGCTCTGGATCGTGCCGCACCGCGGCCCCATGGTCGCGACGATCGGCGTGGAGGAAGCCCGCCAGATCTACGCCGTGCGCGCGCTCCTCGAAGGCTTCGCAGCGCAGGAATTCGCCCGCTACGCATCCGAGGACCAGATCGCGGCGCTCAAGGAGGCGCTGTCCCTGCTCGAGAGATCGGCCCGTTCCGGCAAGAGCGTGGAACTCTCCGAGGCCAAGGCACGGTTCTACGAGACCATCCTCGCGGGATGCCGGAACGAGATCGTCTCGTCGGTGCTTTCCGGCCTCCACAATCGGGTCAACGTGCTGCGCATGACGTCGATGTCGCAGAAGGACCGGCTGCCCAGGAGCCTCAAGGAGATCCGGGGAAATCCTCGCCCGGATCGTTGCGCGGGATCCGGAGGGTGCGCGCGACGCTGCCATGGCCCACATCGAGAATGCCGCCCGCGTGGCACTGGATGTGCTCGCCCGGCGCGAAGTGGATACCGAAGTTCCGCCTGCTGCGGGCCGGTCCGCTTCCCGCTCGCCCCGGTCCATGCGCCGCTGACGGCGGACCACCGGCCGCCCGTTCTGGCGATCCGTTCCCCCGCGGCAGATTTCGCCCTCCCTCACCGTTCGAATCGTTTGACTTATTGTCAGACAATATTCAACATTTCTCCGCGAGTGGTCCCCGGGGATCGGCGGCCGGACAATGCCGGGCGCCCCTGTTTCGCCGCCCGCACCGGCGTTAGCACCTTCTCCCGAGCGGACACGTAAACAGATCTTCTCGACTGCCGGACCGAACGACCGGATGCAGGTTTCCGGAATGGAGTGGAGAGGTGGCGATGGCATCGAGTCGGATCGTTGCTGTAACGGGAGGCGCCAGCGGCATCGGCCGCGCGTGCTGCGAGGATCTTGCATCTCGTGGATGGTCGGTCGTCGCACTGGACATCGACGCCGACGGCGCGCACAGGACGGCCAGGGACACGGGCGGACACGGCTTTCCGCTGGACGTGGGCGACGACCAGGCGGTGGACGAGGCGGCGGCACGGGTCGAGCGAGAGGTCGGTCCGGTCGAGGCCCTCGTGAACTGCGCGGGGATCCTTGCCGCACCGGTCCCGCCCGAACAGCTCCCTATCGAGGAATGGGACCGCGTGGTCCGCATCAACCAGCGCGGAACCTACGTCTGTTGTCTCGCGTTCGGGCTGAAGATGGCCGCTCGCGGACACGGGGCCATCGTGAACATCGCCTCGATCAACGCGTTCCGGTCCATGCCGTTTCACGCCTACGCACCGACCAAGGCGGCGATCGTCTCCATCACTCAGAATCTCGCGGCGGAATGGGGCCCCAGCGGAGTCCGTGTAAACGCGGTCTCGCCAGGGTTCTCGCGCTCTCCCGCCCTCGAAGCCAAGATCGCGTCCGGCGAGCGCGATGTCGCCGCCATCGAGCGGGCCACCGCGCTTAGGCGGCTCATGGAGCCTGAAGATTCAGCGCGGGCGGTGGCCTTTCTGCTGTCGGACGAAGCATCGGGCATCACGGGCATCAATCTCCCGGTTGAGGGCGGATGGCTACTGATGCCGTCCTGGCAGAGCTATCCCGGCATCCGCGGCGACTGGCCGTGAACGACAAGTTTGACGCCCGGTACGGCTTCCCCGAATTGCCTTTGCCGACGAGCGAACGGCCTTTGCACGCTCTGTCGCGGAGGGTTCGTGCGCCGAGCGGTGTGCAGAAGCCTTCTATTTCACTGCGCCCTTCGTCTTGGAATCCGAGGCAGTGGGGGCTCTGGGTGGTTTCTATGCCGTGGCGGTCCCTGCCACTCCGTGACCCGAAGCGTTCGCCTCCGGAGAAGGCCCATTGTCGAATCGGCAATTCCCTAGAGAAGGTACCTATCGCAGACTCTCAGGTTGCGCCCGTATGCCCAGTGCATCCTTCGGTTCCCTGCAACCGGACGACCAGAAGCTGGAACGTTCGACGGAAGTTCAGAATAATGAGGAGGATTACAGACATGAAACGAATCCGGGAATGGCTCGCCGCACCGGTGCTCGCCTGTTTCGCTCTCGGCGCCGCAGCCCAGGCGAACAAGCCTGCCGAACTCAAGATCGGGATCACCACGTTCCTGACTGGACCAGCCTCCGTCTTCGGCGTTCCCGCCAAGGCAGCTGCCGAATTGTGGATCGAGGAATTCAACGCGGCAGGCGGGATCAACGGAGTGAAGATCGTCCCGACCTTCATTGACGAGGGCCTTGGCGGCGACAAGCTGCTTTCGAGTACCGCCGCGTCGCGCAAGAGCCCGGTGACAAGGTGATGCTGGCGGCCATCTCGAGCGGCAACTGCAACGTCATCGCACCGGTCGCCGAGGACCTGAAGGTCGTCAACATCATGTGGGACTGCAGCACGGAAAGGTGCTGGAGGACCGTCGCTACAAGTACGTCTTCCGGACCGGGCCCCACGCCGGCACCGAAGTCGCGGGGGCGATGATCCACCTGCTGCGCGTGAAGCCTGGGTTCAAGTCCATCGCCGTCATCAACCAGGACTATGCGTGGGGCCGCGACTCGTGGGAGATCGCGCGAAACACCCTGCTGGCGCTCAAGCCGGACGTGAAGATCGTGGCCGAGTTATTCCCAAAGTTCGGCGCGACCGACTATTCGACCGAGATCACGCGTCTTCAGGCGCTGAAGCCGGACGTCATCCTGTCCACGGCCTGGGGCGGTGACCTCGACACGCTGGTGCGGCAGGCATCCCAGCGCGGGCTGATGAACACCTCCCTGTTCGTCATGCCGCTTCTCGAGAGCTCGCTGGAACGCTTGGGCAAGGCGACGCCGGATGGCGTGCTGGCGGGAATGAACGGGGACGTCTACTTCGCGGACCCGGAGTTCGGTGGCGATCCAAAGGTGAAACGCTTCAACCAGAAGTTCGCCCAGAAGACCGGCGGGCAGCCGATCTATCCCGTGGGCCACATTGTCCAGGCACTGCAGGCGGTGGCCGACGGCTACGCGAAGGCGATCAAGGCCGGCAAGGGCCAGTGGCCGACGAGCGAGCAGTTGGCCGAGGCGCTGCGCGGAATGGAATTCAAGTCTCAGTCCCGTCCCATCAAGCTGCGCGAGGATGGTCAGAGCCTGCAGGGCCTGCTGTTCGGGGTAACCAAGATGACCGCCCAGCAGAACTTCCCGGTGATCGACCAGCTCATCTACATCCCTGCCGAACTGACCATCGCCCCGGTCGGACAGAAGTCTCCCCAGTGGGTGAAGACGCTGTCTCCCGGCATCGTGACGAGCGACCGTATCAAGGCGGTGGGCGCTGCCAGGGTGCCGGTGCGGTAACGAGGCACCTCACAGGAGACGTGTGCCGTGAGCGCGGACATCCTGCTGCTTGCCGTTGTCGACGGCCTCGCCTACGCCGGACTGCTGTTCCTCGTCGCGCTGGGCCTCACGCTGATCTTCGGTGTGATGGGCATCGTCAACGTGGCCCACGGCAGCCTGTATGCCTTCGGTGGCTACACGGCGGCCACCTTCGTGGGGTGGGCCTTGCAGGGGGGCGGAGCCCCTCCCCTGCTGCTTCTGCTCGGGTGCCTGCTGGCCGCGGCGCTCGTGGTCGGAATCGTCCTCGGCGTGGGCCTCGACACTTTCCTGCTGGCGCGCGTCCGCGACAAGGATCCGATCCTGCAACTGCTCGTCACGTTCGGCGCGTTCATGATCCTGGAGGATGTGCAGCGGCTCGTGTGGGGCAGCAGCCCGTGGTCCGCGAGCGAAGTCGTGGGCCGCGTCGGCAATCTCCAGCTCTTCGACATCACCTACACGCGCTATCAGTTGCTGCTCGTCCCGGGCATCGCGCTCTCCGCCTACGGCGGCCTGCAGTACTTCCTGCGCCGGACCTCTCTCGGCAAGCAGATCGTCGCCGTCACCCACCACCGCGAGGTGGCCACGGCCCTGGGGATCGACGCAAAGCGAATCGGTCTTCTCACGTTCGTGCTCGGCGCCACTCTGGGCGCACTCGGCGGCGCGCTGGCGGCACCGACGACTTCGCTAGTTCCCGGGGCAGGCACCGAGATGATCGTGCTGTCGTTCTGCGTCGTTGCCACCGCCGGTCTTGGTCAGATCACCGGCGCGCTCGTCACGGCGGTGCTGATCGGCCTGGCACGGTCCGTGGCGGTCTACACCGTTCCGGAACTTGAAGTGGTGGTTCCTTACCTGATCATGGTCGGCGTGCTTCTCGTGCGGCCCAGCGGCCTGTTCGTCGTGGCCCGGGCGAGGAGAATCTGATGTTCCTGCGCGCAGGCATTGTCATAGGGGCTCTCGGGCTCGTGGGTCTGGGCCTGTGGCTGCCGTCCTCGAAGACCTCGGTGGTGAACGGACTCTGCTACGGCATCGCCGCGCTCGGCGTCGGGATTCTTCTGCGCGCAGGCCAGATTTCCTTCGGCCACGCGATGTACGGTTGCATCGCCGGCTACACCGTCGCATTCCTCGCGCGGGCCTATCCCGCGCTCGACGGTGTCGTGCTCGCCGCGGCGGGCACCGGCGCGAGCGTTGTCGCGGGCGCGTTCGTGGGCGTGTTCGTCGTGCGCTACCGCGAGATCTTCTTCGGCATGCTCAATCTCGCGATCTCCATGGTGCTCTACTCGGCTCTGGGCAAGCTGTACGAGATCACCGGCGGCACTGACGGACTGCGGATCGACCGCCCGCTGCTCCTCGGCGTCGCCATGGAGCGATCCGCCTACGAGACCGCACTGCTCCTGGCCACCGTGGCCGTGGCCGTGTTGCTGGGCGTCGCCACTCAGCGTTTCTTCCGCTCCCCCGCGGGCGAGGCTCTGGCCGGCATCAAGACCAACGAAACCGCCTCGAATACCTCGGCCTGTCTGCCCGGCGGCTGCTCTGGACCGGCTACGTGCTGTCCGCCGGAATGGTCGGTCTGGCAGGCGCGATCCTGGTGCTCCTCCAGGGGCTGGTCACTCCCGAGCTCGGCTACTGGACGCGGTCGGGCGAGTTCGTCTTCATCACGATCCTGGGGGGCGTGGGCCACGCGCTGGGCGCCTTCATGGGAGCGATCGTCTTCGAGTCGGTGAAGCTTTTCGCGTCCGCGTACCTCGCAGGTATCTGGCAACTGCTCGTTGGTGCCACGCTCATTCTCATCATCATCGCAGCGCCCGCGGGGATCGTGGGCCTGTTCGGGCGGCGCACCCGGGAGACCGGCGCGGGAGGCGCCGCATGAGCACGCTGATCCGCACCGAAGGACTGTGCCTGGCGTTCGGCAGCATCGTCGTGGCCGACAACATCGACTTCACCCTGCACGAGGGCGAACGCCCGCCGTCATCATCGGCATAACGGCGCGGCAAGACCACTTTCATCAACATCTGCACCGATTCCTGCGCCCCACTTCGGGCAAGGTGTACCTGGGTGACCAGGACATCACCAGCCAACCGCCTCGTCGCCTCGTCCACATGGGGCTCGCCCGCTCTTTCCAGCTGCCCCAGCTATTCCTCGAACATACCGTGCGCCAGTGTCTGGAGCTCGCCGCGGTGGGGCGCACCTGGCCGGCCGTCCTTGTTCAGACGCATGTCGGCTGTCGTCGACCAGCCCGAGATCGACCACACGCTCGAACTGATGGGCCTCACGCAACGCGCCGGTGATCTGGCCTCCACCCTTTCGGAAGGACAGCGCAAACTGCTCGACGTTGCCATGGCCCTCATGCTGCGTCCGCGTCTGCTCATCCTGGACGAACCGACCAGCGGGGTCGCATCGGAAGACAAGCATGCTGTGATGCAAACGCTGATGCGGCCCTGGGTGAACGCCGGGTCACGAGCTGGTTCGTGGAACACGACGTGGACATCGTGTCCCGCTATGCGACCCGGATCGCTGCGTGGATCGGCGGCCGGATCGCCGCCGACGGCGCACCGGAGGACGTGCTCGCGCATCCCGACGTGAAGCGCGAAGTGCTGGGCATCGCCTGACATGCTCGAACTTCGGGACCTTACCGTGGAACTGGCTGGCGCGACCGTGTTGCGCTCGGTGTCGACGACCCTGCATGCCGGCAGCACCGTAGCCGTCGTGGGGACGCAACGGTGCCGGCAAGACGACGCTCTTGCGCTCCATCATGGGCCTCGTTCCCCTCCGCAGCGGCCAGCTGATCTGGGACGGTGAGGAACTGCATCTGCCCTGCGCATCGGCGAGCGCGGCGTGGCATCGGCTATGCGCCCGAAGACCGTGTCATCTTTCCGACGCTCAGCGTCGAGGAGAACCTGCGCCTGCCGTGCGAGGTGCAGCGCCTGGATCCGCGCGAGACCACCGACCGTCTTGAAATCACACTGCGGATCGTTCCGCAGCTGGAAGACATGCTGGGCCGCTCGGGCGCCGCACTGTCGGGAGGTCAAGGCAAGATGGTGAGCCTGGGCCGTGCGCTGATGATCGGCACGCGGCTCGTGCTCCTCGACGAGCCGTTCCAGGGACTGGCCCCGGCACTGGCCTCTCAATATGCGGATGCCCTGTCTCGCCTGCGTGAGCAGCGGCCGGAAGTGTGCGTAGTGATCACCGAGTCGAATGCCAGTCTCCTGCGGGACATCCGGCCCCGCACCCTGACTCTGGAACGCGGCACTCTGCTGGGGTGCGAGCCGGTCCCCCATTGACGCGTATCGCATGGCGAGTGGCCAGTGCCCTCTACGCAACTGTTTCGGGTCCGCGCGTTCCAAAATGGGATCACCAGAGCGCGTGTCGCCCCTTCGCATGCCGCGAACGTGCATTGACGGATCGCGAATTCCGCATCGAGCCGTGGTTCCTATGCTTCGCCTGCCGGTCGCACGAGCGAAGAATCCTCCTCCTCGCCGGTCTGCCGGCGAAACACCTTTGTACGGGCGTCCCACATGGGCGCCCCCTTTTCTCGGGCGCGCATGAGTTGGAGGAACACGCCATGCCGGCGTCCGGTCGTGCGGTGAACTCCGGAAGAAACGCGTTCAAACCCTTCGCCCTTCCGGGATCGCGTTTCGATGGAACCCGGAAGCCGGGCAGACGTGCGAAGACCGTGTCCACCTCTGCGGATTCTGCGAGGACGAAAGCCGGTTCGCAGTCCACGAATACGCGGAACAAGCTTCGCGGGTACCTGCCGGCACCATTGCACGTCATGGGATGCGGGAATGCGGGTCATGTCGACGGGTCCGGACACGCACGCGGCAGCGTTCGTGCAAGTCCGCCGGCGTCCCGTACCACTTTCAACGGGTGTGGAGCGTGAAGCATCTCCCGGAAGCACCTGTGCATCGTAGATCGTGCGGACAAGAGGACAGACTTTGATGGGAACACTTGTATCCGGCGTATTCCGGCTGTTGCTCGCCCTGACATTGGCCGCGTCGACCGAGGCGGGTGCAGGAGACCCGAAGCCGCTCAGGATCGGGATCGTCACGTTTCTCTCCGGACCCGGCGCCGGACCGATGGGGCGCCGGCGGAATGCGGCGGAACTGGCGTTCGAGGCGCTCAATTCCGGCAGTGTCCCGGCCCCTACAACTCCCGGGGTTTCGGAGGCACCCCTGTCGAGATGATCCTCCAGGACGAGACCGGGACGACCAGCAACGTCGTCTCCCAGTATCGCCAGCTCGTTCAGCAGCGGGACGTCGACATGGTGATCGGCTACATCTCGAGCGGAAGCTGTCTGGCAGTGGCACCGGTAGCCGAGTCGCTCAAGCGGCTCACGGTGTTCTTCGACTGCGGGACAGCGCGCATCTTCGAGGAGAATGCCTATCGCTACGTGTTCCGCACCTGTGCCCACGCCACCATGGACGCCGTGGGTGCCGCCAGGTATCTGCGCGAGCGCTCTCCGCAGCGGGTGCGCGTTGCCGGCATCAACCAGAACTACGCCTGGGGCCAGAGTTCCTGGCGCGACTTCCTTGGTTCTCTCAAGGCCCTGACGCCCTCGACGACGGTGGTCACCTCGCAGATGCCCAAGCTCTTCGCGGGGCAATACGGCGCGGAGATCTCCGCCATCCTCGCGTCACAGCCCGACATCGTCCATTCGAGCTTCTGGGGGGGTGACCTCGAGGCGTTCGTGCCCAGGGCGGCGCCGCGCGGAATCTCCACGAGGAGCACCTTGTGCTGACGGCAGGGGGAGACGGAACTGCAGAAGCTCGCCGGCAGGATTCCCGACGGCACGGTGATCGGCGCACGCGGCCCGCATGGCATCTTCGCTCCGGACAATGCCCTCAACCGCTGGTTCGCCAGAACGCCATAGCGGCCCGCTACTCCAGCTCGCCCACCTATACCGCGTACCAGATGATGCAGGCGATCCTGGGAACGAAGGCCGCGTACGGGAAGGCCATGAAATCCAGGGGAGGAGCCAGACCGGACATCGAAAGCATCGTGGCAGCCTTCGAGGGTTCGTCGTTCGACACCCCGAGCGGGCCGACGCGGATGGCTCTGGGCAAGGGTCACCAGGCGATACACGGCACGGCCTATGGGACGACCCGGACCGTCGGGGGCAAAGTGACGATGGTGCACGTCCTGCGTTACGCACCTGAGGAGGTGAATCCTCCCGAGGGCGTCAAGGGCGAGGACTGGATAAGGTCCGGCCTCGGGCGCTGACCCGGTGCTGGGGCACGCGCGGCGACTTTGCACGACGCGCCCCCTGGAGCACGCGGACACCGCTTCTCCACTTCACTCTTCTCGGGGCAAACATGAATCCATTCACATTCGAAACCGCACCTCGCATCGTCTGCGCGCAGGGGTGCGCGGACACCCTTGCCAGTACGTAAAGTCGCTCGGCGGCCACCGCGTCCTCGTCGTAACCGATCCCGGACTCGCGTCCGCAGGCGTTATCACCCCCGCGCGACGTTCGCTCGAAGGCGCGGGCATAGGAGTGGAGGTCTTCTCCGATGTCCGTGCCGATCCGCCGGAGTCGGTGGTGGCTGGCGCTGTCCAGGCGGCGACGGCGTGCGCCGCAGAGGTGATCGTGGGTCTCGGCGGTGGAAGTTCCATGGATACCGCAAAACTGGCCGCTCTACTGGCTCGGACGCCGCAACCGCTCGACAACGTCTACGGCATCGACCGGGCTCGTGGACCGACTGCCGCTCATCCAGGTGCCCACCACGGCCGGCACAGGTTCCGCAAGTCACTCCCATCGCCATCGTCACGACGGCCTCCAACGAGAAGAAGGGCGTAGTGTCGTCCGTGCTGTATCCCGACGCTGCCCTGCTCGACAGCACGCTTACTCTGGGGCTGCCGTCCGCGCCGACGGCCATGACCGGCGTGGATGCCATCGTTCACGCCATCGAGGCGTACACCAACAGACACAGGAAGAATCCGGTCTCGGATACCTTCGCACTGCAAGCATTGAAGCTTCTTTATCCGGACCCTGCCCCAGGTCATTGCCGATGGCCGGGACCGTGACGCCCGGGAACGGATGCTCCTGGGGTCGCTGATGGCAGGCATGGCCTTCGCCAATTCGCCCTGCGCAGCCGTGCACGCGCTTGCCTATCCACTCGGCGGGCACTATCACCTGCCGCACGGCCTGACGAACTCGCTCATGCTGGTGCCGGTGCGAACTTCAATCTGCCCGCGGCCACGGGTATACGCGCAACTGGGGCGCGCTATCCTCGGCGATTCCGATCCATGCCGGATCACGCAGTCGCGGAACGCTTCGTCGAAGCCCGGGGCACCTCGTGTCGTCCATGCCCTACGCCCAGAATCTCCGCTCGGCCGGCGTTGAACGGGATTTCCTCCCTGCCTTGGCGGACGATGCGATGAACGTCCAGCGCCTGCTCGTCAACAACCCTCGGGAAGTGACACGCTCGGACGCCCTGCGTCTGTACGAAGCAGCGTTCTGACGACCCATGTGCCTGCGGAGACGGACGCCCACCCATCTCGCCCGATGCGAACCCTCGCGTTATCGGCGCAGCCTGTCGTTCCGCTTCGGGATGAACGAACGCTGCATCCTGGGTACGGTTGCCCTCGGAAGCGGGAGCCGCCTACCCGCCTGCCCCTTCGCGGCTGCGAAGAGCCCGCCGCACAAGATCGCGGTGGACCGGTCGGAAACATGCGAAGGTGACTTAAGCGGTATTCTCGGCACTCCTACATCGGGACCGCACCGCAGCGGTCCATTTCCAGACATGACCGGAACCGCCTCACCCTCTTCCCCTCGGGACGCCGCCACAGGCCCTCTCGCTGGCCTGCGCGTCATCGAACTCGGCCAGCTCATCGCCGGCCCCTTCGTCACCAAGACCTCGGCGAATTCGGCTGCCGAGATCATCAAGATCGAACCGCCCCGGGTGGCGATCCCTTGCGGACTTGGCGCCTGGTGCAGGACGGCACGTCGCTCTGGTGGCAGGTGCAGTCCCGAAACAAGCGCTCGGTCGTGCTGGACCTGCGCCAGGCGGAAGCCCAGGACATCGTGCGCAAGCTCGTGGCCGAGGCCGATGTGGTGGTGGAGAACTTCCGCCCCGGGACCCTGGAGGGATGGGGCCTGGGCTGGGAGGCGCTGAGCGCGATCAATCCGGGGCTGGTGATGCTGCGTGTGTCCGGCTACGGGCAGACGGGGCCGTACCGCGACCAGCCCGGCTTTGGCGTGATCGCCGAGGCCATGGGCGGCTTGCGCTACCTGACGGCTGAACCCGGCCGCGTGCCGGTACGCACAGGCGTGTCCATCGGGGACACGCTCGCGGCCCTGCACGGCACCATCGGCATCCTGATGGCGCTCTACCACCGCAAGGTGCATGGTGGTCCGGGTCAGGTGATCGACGTCGCCCTGCACGAGGCCGTCTTCAACGTGATGGAGTCGCTGTTGCCGGAGTACACCGAACTGGGCGTGCTGCGTGAACCCGCGGGGTCGTCACTGCCCGGCATCGCGCCCACCAATGCCTATCGCTGCGCGGATGGCTTCGTGCTGGTGGCGGGCAACGGCGACGGCATCTTCAAGCGGCTCATGGAGGCCATCGGGCGATCCGACCTCGCCGGCGATCCGGGACTGGCGACCAACGCCGGCCGGGTCGCGCGCGTGCAGGAACTGGACGGCGCCATCGAGGCCTGGACGCGCGAGCGTGACGTCTCCGAGGTGCTCGCCGCGATGGCGCGGGCGAAGGTTCCTGCCGGACGCATCTACTCCGTGAAGGACATCACCGAGGATCCACACTACCGGGCGAGAGACATGATCCTCGAGCAGCAGACCCGCGACGGCCGGACCATCAAGGTGCCGGGCATCGTCCCCAAACTTTCCGCGACGCCCGGTGCGGTGCGCTCCGCCGCACCGCGGCTTGGAGACGACACCGTCGCGGTGCTGCGGGACATGGGTCTCACGGCCGCGCAGATCGCCGAACTCAAGACCAGGAACATCATCGGATGAGCGCAAACGTCTGGAACGGCGCGGGCGGGCGGATCCACATCCAGGACGTGGGGCCGCGCGACGGACTGCAGATGGAATCCTGCTGGGTACCCACGGAAGACAAGATCGCTCTCGTGAACGCCCTGTCCCGGGCCGGACTCGCCAAGGTGGAAGCCACATCGTTCGTGTCGCCCAAGGCCATTCCCGCCCTGCGCGATGCGGACGAGGTGATGCGCGGCATCGAGCGCGTGGCCGGCGTCGAATACACGGTGCTGGTGCCCAACGTGCGCGGCGCGGAACGCGCGATCGACGCCATGGCCGACGAACTCAACCTCGTGATGTCGGCCTCCGAGACGCACAACCTCACCAATCTGCGCATGACCCGCGAGCAGTCGTTCGCCTCGCTGGCCGCCGTCGCGAAGCTGGGCCACGAGGCGCGCATTCCGGTGAACATCTCGCTCTCCTGCAGCTTCGGCTGTCCGATGGAGGGTGACGTTCCGGCTTCGGTGGTGCTGGACTGGTGCTCGCGCCTGATCGATCTCGGCGCGCGCGGCATCACGCTGGCAGACACGACCGGCATGGCGCATCCGGGACAGGTCCACGCGCTGGCGCGCGCGTTCCGCGATCGCTGGCCCGGATGCGAACTCACCATGCACTTCCACGACACGCGGGGACTGGCGGTCGCCAATGTGCTCGCCTCCATCGATGCCGGCGTGGACCGCTTGATTCCTCGCTGGGCGGGCTCGGCGGCTGCCCCTATGCGCCGGGTGCAAGCGGGAACGCGTGCACCGAGACGATCGTCCACGCGCTGGAACTCATGGGATACGACACGGGCGTCGATCTCGACGCGCTGCTCGCGGCGGCGCGCCGCCTGCCGGCGCTCATCGGGCACGAGACGCCCAGCCCCCTCGTCAAGGCCGGGCATGCCCACACACGCCACCCGGTGCCCGGAGTGGTTCGCGGAGGTGGCTGCACGTGCGGCCGGGCGGGAACCCCGCCAGTGAGTGCGGAGGACACCTTCGATTTCGTCATCGTGGGTGCCGGCGCGCCGCGGGTTGCCTGCTCGCCCACCGGTTGACCGAGGATGGCCGCCACACCGTGTGCGTGCTGGAATCCGGCCCGCCCGACCGGCACCCGTGGCTGCACATCCCCGCCGGCTTCATCCGCGTGGGCTACCACCCGAGGCTCACGTGGGGTTTCACGAGCGAACCCACGCCCGACACCGCGGGCCGCGGCGTGAAGGCCTACATGGGCCGCACGCTGGGCACACGCGCGGCCTGCCGCTCGACTACGACACGTGGGCGGCGCAGGGCAATCCCGGCTGGTCGTTCGCCGACGTCCTGCCGTACTTCAAGCGCACCGAGCGCCGCATCGGATCGCACGATCCGCACTGGCGCGGGAGCGACGGTCTGCTGCCGATCACCGACTGCGACTGGCGCCATCCGCTTTGCGATGCCTACATCGAGAGCGCGCGCGAATTCGGCATGCCGTCGCACGTGGACTACAACGCCGCGGACCAGACCGGCGCGGGGTACTACCAGCGCTGGATCGTGGACGGCTGGCGCGTGAGCGCCGCCAAGGCGTTCCTGCGTCCCGCATCGAAGCGGCCCAATCTGCAGGTGCGAAGCGACGCGCACGTGACTGCGGTCGAGTTCGAGGGCCGGCGTGCCACCGGGGTCAGATGGATGGCGGGCCGGGGCGGACCGGTCCGCACGGTGAAGGCGCGCCGCGAGGTGATATTGGCCGCAGGCGCGGGAAACACCCCCGAAGGTGCTCCAGTTGTCGGGCGTGGGTCCGGCTCCGCTGCTGCAGTCGCTCGGCGTGCCCGTGGTGCACGCGCTCCCCGGCGTGGGTGAGAACTTCCGCGATCACTACATGGTGCGGTCGATCATGCGGGTGAAGAACGTGGCCACGCTGAACAGCACGGCCCGCGGGTGGCGTCTGTGGGTCGAGGGGCTCAAGTGGCTGCTGGGCCGGCCCAGCGTCCTGGCGATCAGCCCCTCGGTGGCCTTCGGGTTCACCAGGTCGCGTCCGGACGCACCGGCCAACGATCTGCAACTGCACTTCTCGCCGGGCAGCTACGCCTCGGGCATCGCCGGCAAGCTGGACGACTTTCCCGGCATGACGCTCGGGTTCTATCAGTTGCGTCCCGAGTCGCGGGGGTTCGTCCGCGCGCGCTCCACCGATCCGTTCGAGCTGCCCACCGTCCAGCCGCACTATCTCGCGGACGATGTGGATCGCGCGACGGCCGTCGCCGGCTTGCGGTTGGCCCGCCGCATCCTGCACACCGGCGCGCTCGCGGGCTTTCTCGTGAACGACGAATTCCCGCCCGCCTCGGCGCAATCCGACGAGGAGCTGCTCGACTGCGCCCGTCAGCGGGGCGGAACGGCGTGGCACTACATGGGGACCTGCCGCATGGGACCCGCTGCCGATCCCATGGCGGTGGTCGACGCCCAGCTGCGAGTGCACGGCCTTGAGGGCCTGCGCGTGGTCGACGCGTCCATCATGCCGACCATGACGTCCGGCAACACCGGCGCGCCGACGATGATGATTGCCGAGAAGGCCTCGGACTTGATCCTGGGCCATTCGCCGCCCGCACCCGTCCCCGGGCAAGCGTGACAACAGGCACAATCGGACCGGGAACGGATGATCCCGCGCCGGGCTCAAGAGGCCTTGTGCGACAACGAAAAGGAGGAGGAAACAGATGAAGTGTCTGCGCAGCATCGTCGTGGCGGCAGCCCTCGCCACCGGCCTGATCGGCCAGAACGGCATGGCCCAGGACATCAAGATCGGATTCAACGGCGACCAGTCCGCGACCGCCGTGGCCGAGCTCGGCACGGCCGGCCGCTGGGGTTTCGAGATGGCGATCGAGGACATCAACAAGGCCGGCGGCGTGCTGGGCCGCAAGCTGGTGGGGGTGATCCGCGACGATCTGGGCACGCCGCCCAAGTCCATCCAGAACGTGACGGAGCTCATCGACAGCGAAGGCGTCGCCGCCATCGTGGGGCCGACCAATTCCGGCAACGCGCTGGCGTTCATGCACATTCCGCAACAGAAGAAGATCCCCACCATCGTCCCCATCGCGACGGCCACGGAAGTCACGGCCCGCTACGCCAAGCAGCCGCAGAACTACCTCTTCCGCATCTCCATGGTGGACCGCGAGCAGTATTCCCTGATCGTGGCCTACGCCGTGAAGGCGACGAAGGCGAAGAAGATCGCCGTGATGGGGGACACCACCGGCTACGGCCAGGGCGCGATCAAGGACACGACCGAACTGCTGGCGCTGCACGGCCTGCAGCCCGCGGCCGTGGAGAAGTTCGGCCCCAGGACACGGACATGACGTCCCAGCTCGCCAAAGTGCGCGATTCCGGTGCCGACGTGGTGATCATCGGCGCGCTGGCGGATGCGACGGCGCACACGCTGAAGAGCATGGACAAGATGGGCTGGCGGCCGATCACGCTGAGCAGCTGGGGCAACCAGAGTTCCGTGTTGCCGCGCACGGCGGGCCAGAAGCTGGCGGAGCAGCTCATCCTCACCGCGTCCACCACCGAGGACAGCAACCCGCGCGCGAAGTCGCTGGGCGAGCGCATCCGCAAGAACTACCCCACGATGACCACGTTCGCGTGCGCCGCCCAGGCGTACGACTCGGTGATGCTGCTGGCGGCCGCGTTCAAGGCGGCCGGCACCACCGACGGCGAGAAGGTCGCAGCCGCGCTGGAAGGCGTGACCGGCGTGCAGGGCATCGTCAAGACTTACGACAGGCCGTTCTCCAAGACCGACCACGAAGGCCTCACGGTCGCCGACTTCTACCTGGCGCGCTGGAAAGGCAGCATCGTGGGCCGATACGAAGACCCGATCACCAGGACCCTCACGGCCGCCGACTTCAAGAAGTGAGGTGATCGCGTCGTGACCAGCGGGGCAGCCGTCGGCTGCCCCGATCGTTTCCGGAATTGCCATGGTCGTCCTGCTCCAGGCCCTGTTCAGCGGTCTCGCCCTCGGCGGCATCTACTCGCTCATCGCCGTCGGCTTCAACATCACCCACGGCACCACGCGCACGTTCAACTTCGGGCAGGGCGAGTTCCTGGTGGCCGGCGCGTTCGTCGCGGTCTCGGCCCTGCTGCTCATCGCCGGCAAGGGCCTGAACGACCCGCTCGATCCCGCCGACGTCACGCCGCTCGTCTACGCGGCAAGCATGGTGGCAGGAACGCTCGTGACGGCCGTGCTGGGCGTGCTGCTGTACTTCACCGCCGTGCGACCCTTCGCCGGCCGCACCGGCCTCGCGTGGGTCATGAGCACCATCGGTTTCGGCATCCTGGTGCAGAACACGGCACTGGCCATCTGGGGGCCCTCGCCCGTGCCCATGCCGTCGCCCCTGGGCGGCGAGGTCATCCGCGTGGCCGGTGCCGGCTTCGTCCCGCAGGAGATTCTCGTGCTCGGCGTGAGCGTGGCCGTGCTGTTCGGACTGGATGTGGTCATGCGGCGCACCCGGATCGGCAAGGCCATGCGGGCCGTCGCCGAGAACCGCAACGCGGCCACGCTGATGGGCATCGACGTGTCCGCCGTCGTGATCGGCGCGTTCGTGCTGAGTTCGGCGTTCGCCGGGCTGGCCGGCCTGCTGGTAGCACCGATCACCACGGCCTCGGTCTACATGGGCCTCACGCTCGCGCTCAAGGCCTTCTCCGCCGCCATCGTCGGCGGCCTGGACAATCCGCGCGGCTGCATGCTGGGCGGATTCCTGATGGGGCTGCTGGAAGCGCTCGTCGGACTGTGGCACGCCGAACTGCGGGAGATCGCGATCTTCCTGCTCATCATCGTGGTGCTGGCGGTGAAGCCCGAGGGGCTGCTGGGACGCAGGCGCGTGGAGAAGGTCTGATCATGAAACGTCTCCATCTCGCCGGCGTCCTGATCGCCGCCGCCTTCGTCGCGGCCGCCCCGCTCGTCACCGCGAACGGATTCCACCTGAAAGTGCTGTTCATGATCGGCGTGAACTACCTCGCGGCCGTGGGATTGAACGTGCTGGTCAACCACACGGGGCAGAAGTCCCTGGGCCACGCCGGCCTGTTTGCGGTGGGTGCCTACACGGCAGCGCTGCTCACCACGCGGTTCGAGTGGAACCCCTGGTTCGCGTTCGTGGCGAGCGGAGTGACCGCGGGAGTCTTCGGTGCGGTGGTCGCCCTGCCCGCGCTGCGCGTGGCCGGTCCGGCGCTGGCCATGGTGACCATCGGTTTCGGCATCGTGGCGGAGAAGGTCGTCTCCGAGTGGCAGGACGTCTTCGGCGGGCAGGCGGGGATCTACGGCGTGCTGTCCCTTTCATTCAACGGAACCGACTTCGGCCCGCGCGAGTGGGTATGGTTCACCGGCGCACTTTGCCTCCTGGCTCATCTGGCCATCCGTTCGCTGCTGAAGGGCAAGCACGGGCGCGCCTTCCGGGCGGTGAGCCACGCGGAGATCGCGGCGGAGTGCGTGGGTGTCAGTGTCTACCGGGTGAAGGTGCTGGCGTTCGTCGTGAGCGCCATCACCTGCGGCTTCGCCGGAGCGCTGGTCGCGCAGCAGAACCAGTACATCAACTCCGACTTCATCACCTTCGGCCTGTCGATCTTTTCTTCCTGCTCATCGTGCTGTTCGGCGGCAGTTCGCCAGTCGGGCCGCTGCTGGGCGCTGTGGTCCTCACATTGCTCGACGCCTTCCTGGCCCGCTGGCCGCACGTGCAGCATTTCACCTACGGCCTCTTGCTGTTGTTCGCGCTATACGCGATGCGCGATGGGCTCTCGGGCGCGCTGGGTTCCGCCGCAAGGCGATTGTTTCCGGCACTGGGCGCGCGGCCGCCGCTGCCCACGGCCGTAGGTGACTGGCAACTGCGCACGAGCGAAGTCCTCACGGCGGAAAGACCGCTGCTGGAAGCGCGCGGCCTGCGCAAGGCCTACGGCGGCGTGGTGCCGGTCAACCGCGTGGATCTGGACCTGAAGACCGGCCACATCCATTCGCTCATCGGCCCCAACGGCGCGGGCAAGACGACGGTGCTCAACCTGCTCTCCGGGATCGTCCCGCCGGACGAAGGCAGCATCGTCTTCGACGGCCGGTCGGTCACCGGCCTCGCGCCGAACCGGGTGTGCCGGCTCGGTCTGGGCCGCACCTTCCAGAATCTGAAACTGTTCACCGACATGCCGGTGCTGGAGAACGTGCAGGTCGGCTTGCACGGACACCTGGATGCCGGCCTGGGGCACAGCGTGTGGAGCACGCGCACGGCGGGCCGCGAGGAACGCGAGGCGCGCGACGAGGCCCTGCGCATCCTGGATTTCCTCGGCCTGCGCGACAAGGCATACGAACTCGCCGGCGGCCTGCCCTATGGCCTGCAACGCCGCGTCGAAATTGTCCGCGCGCTGGCCACACACCCCCGGCTCCTGCTGCTCGACGAGCCGGCCGCGGGCCTCAACCCGCAGGAGACCCGCGACCTCGTGGACGTCATCGCCCGCATCCGCGACCGCGGGATCACGATCCTGCTCATCGAACACCACATGGATCTGGTGATGGCCATCTCCGATCACGTCATCGTGCTGGACTACGGCGAGAAGATCGCGGAAGGCCCACCCGCGGAGGTGCAGCGCAATCCGCGCGTGATCAAGGCCTATCTGGGAGAAGACGACGAGTCGGAAGAAACCGCACCGGCCGGCGCGGTGACAGGAGCCGCCCATGGCTGATCGCGCGCTGCTGTCGATCGAGCGGCTGCAAGTCCGCTACGGCGCCATCGAAGCGCTCCGGGGCATCTCGCTGGAGGTGCACGCCGGCGAGGTGGTCACCCTCATCGGCGGCAACGGTGCCGGCAAGAGCACGCTGATGAAGGCGGTGTCCGGTCTCGAGCCAGCGGCCGCCGGCCGCATCGAGTACGACGGGCAGGACATCACCGCGCTGCCCGGTCACAAGCGCGTATCCCTGGGCATCGCGCAGTCGCCCGAGGGGCGCCAGGTGTTCGCGGACCAGACCATCCGCGACAACCTCATGCTCGGGGCCTTCCTGCGAAAGGGCCAGAACGCGGAGATCGCGGCGGACATCGAGACGCAGTTCGACGTCTTTCCCCGCCTGCGGGAGCGCCGCGACCAGCTCGCCGGCTCGCTGTCCGGCGGCGAACAGCAGATGCTGGCCATCGCCCGGGCGCTGATGTCGCGCCCGCGGCTGCTTCTGCTCGACGAACCCTCGCTCGGTCTCGCACCGCTGGTGGTGAAGGAAATCTTCGCCGTCATCCGTGCGCTCAAGGCGCGAGGCGTGACGATTCTCCTGGTGGAACAGATGGCCACCCAGGCGCTGGCCGTGGCCGACCGCGCCTACGTGCTCGAGACAGGGAGCATCACGCTGCAAGGCACGGGCGCGGAGTTGCGCCGCGATCCGAAGGTCCGCGCGGCGTATCTGGGAGAGGGCTGAAGAGCACTGGATCCCCGGGAAGTCCGTGACCGGCATCCCTGCCAAACGCCGAAGTTGTCAGACAACTGACGTCCGGATAGTCTTCACGTCATGAAACCACTGGATCCGGCCTCCCCTGAGCTGCCTTTCGTGGGCCGCAGGCAACGCCTGTCGGACCGCGTCGCGGACGAACTCCGTTCTGCCATCACGGAACGGCGCTTTGCGGCGGGCAGCCGGTTGCCCACGGAGGCGGCACTCTCCAAGAGTTTCGGCGTGAGCCGCGCCGTGGTGCGCGAGGCCGTTTCCCGGCTGGCGTCGGAAGGTCTGGTGGAATCGCATCAGGGTTCCGGGCTCTTCGTCCCGGAGGAGCGGCCGCACACCGCGCTGCGGCTCGACCCGCGCCTGCATGAATCCAGTTCGACGCTGGAGGAACTGTACGAATTGCGCCGCGCCGTGGAGACGGAGATCGCCGCGCTGGCGGCGCTGCGCCGCACGCAGGCGCAGATGAAAACCATCCTGAGTGCCCTCGCAGCCGTCGAATCGGCGGCGGCCACAGGGTCCGATGGCGTCGAGGAAGATCTGGCATTTCACCAGGCCATCGCCGACGCCTGCGGCAATCAGCTGCTCCGCTCGACCTGGGCGTTCCTGGGCCAGTATCTGCGCGGCGCCATCCGCATCACCCATACGAACGAATCGCGCTCGCCCGCCTTCGAGGCCGCCGTGCGTGACGAACACGCGGCCATCGCCGAAGCGATCCGCCTGCGGCAGCCCGGCGATGCGCGGACCGCCGTGCTTTCCCATCTGGAGGGCGCCGCCGCGCGGCTCGCGAGCGCGGCTCGCGCCCACTGATCGTTTCCTGAACCGACCGACCAAGGAGAACCCCATGCCCGGATCCATCCTCACCGCACGCCAACGCGCCGACTACGAACGCGACGGATACGTGATGGTGCGCAAGCTGTTCGACGCGGAGGAGATCGCCATCCTGCGCACCGCGATCGAGCAGGACCCCGCATTGCGCAGCCGCTTCTACGATCGCAACGATGCCTCCGGCAAGGCCACCCGCATGGCCACGTGGAATCATCCCGGCGACAGCGTCTACGGACTGGCCGCACGGTCACACCGCATCGTGGACACGATGGAAGAACTGCTCGGCGGTGAGGTCTACCACTACCACTCCAAGCTCACCGCCAAGGAGCCGCTCGAAGGCGGCGCGTGGGAATGGCATCAGGACTACGGCTACTGGTACCACAACGGCTGCGTGTTTCCCTACATGGCGAGCGTGATGGTGGCGCTGGACCGCAGCAACCGCGAGAACGGCTGCCTGCAGGTGGTGAAGGGTTCGCATCACTGCGGCCGCATCGAGCACGGCGTGCTGCCGGGTGAACAGGTGGGAGCGGACCCGAAGCCGCGTGGAACAGATCCTCAAGATCATGCCCATCGAGTACGCGGAGCTGGAACCGGGCGACGGCATCTTCTTCCACAGCAACGTGCTGCACCGGTCGGACCAGAACCGCTCGCAGAACCGCCGCTGGACGGTGATCCACTGCTACAACGCCGCGCGCAACAACCCCTATCTCGAACACCACCACCCCTTCTACACGCCGCTGGAGAAGGTGGACGACGAGGCGATCAAGCGCGCGGGCGTGACGTTCGCGGCGTCGGCCGAGGAATTCCGCCAGAAGTCCGCGAACCCGCCGGAGCTGACGCGGAAGATCGCGTAGCAACGAACGGATGCGGGCCGGGCGGCGGCGCTGGGTCGCTGCCGTCGCTCGGGTCGTCGAATGTTTCCTGGGGCCGGCCCTGGCGGCCGAACACCACAGTGGAGCAGGAGGGTCGGTGGACAGGACGCCCGCAAGTAGCCGGTGGCAACTGACGCATCCGCCCCACGGGCGATACCGTGGCAAAACCACGTCCTGGGGTGTGTCATGGGGTCATCAACGACGCTCAAGCTTCCGGAATCGCTCAAGGAACGCATCGGTCCGCTCGCTGAAGCGTCAGGCAAGACGCCTCACGCGTGGATGGTCGAAGCGCTGGAAATTCAAGTGGCGCGGGCCGAGACTTGGGAATCCTTTGTCGCTGAAGCCGAGGCCGCGGCGGCAGAAATCGATACCGGCGGACCCTTGTACGCCGCTGAGGATGTGCATGCCTACATCGTAGGTCGCGCCTCCGGGCGCAAAGTGGCACGTCCCCGTCCCGCAACGAAAAAGCCCGGGCGTTAGTGTCCCTGCCGACACCGGCCCCGATCTTCTACAGCCCCGCGCGCTGGCCGATCGGGAGCGGCTGCTCGACTTTCTGGCCCCTGAGAATCCGGCCGCCGCCGGGCGTGCGGCTGCGGTGATCGTGGACGCCGTCACGATCCTCGGTCGCCATCCTTTCATCGGTCGACCCGTGAGAGGCGAACTGCGTGAACTCGTCATCTCTCATGGTCGATCCGGTGACGTGGCGCTGTATCGTCTTGCCCTGATCCGAAACCGCATCGAGGTGCTGGCGCTGCGGCATCTTCGAGAGACGGGCTTCCGGACGTAAGCCGGCCACGCCCCTGCGTCGGTTCGATCCCGTCACGCGAGTCTTCTCGCCAGTCCCGACAACGCAACCGCACAGAACACAGCCCCCGCGTAGAACGTGAACGAGGCGCCATACAGATCCCACAGGAGCCCGGCCACGAGGCTCGCGAACAGCATCGCCACGCCGCTCACCAGATTGAAGACTCCGAAAGCCGTGCCCCGCAGATCCGGCGGGGCGGCATGCGCGACCATGGTGGCCAGCAGTCCTTGCGTCATCCCCATGTGCACGCCCCACAGCGCGACGCCCGCGAGAACGGTCGACCAGTGGTCATCCGCGGCCAGCACGAGGTCGGCGCAGATCAGAACAGCCAGGCCCAGCGCCAGGAGCGTCCTGTGGCTCATCCGGTCCGACAACTTGCCGAACGGGTAGGCCGACGCCGCGTAGACGACATTCATCGCGACCATCACGAGTGGCACCAGCGCGATGGCGATCCCACCCTGCTGCGCCCTCAGGACCAGAAAGGCTTCGCTGAACCGCGCCAGGGTGAAGACCGCACCGATGCCCACCACCCACCAGTAGTCGCCGCCCAGGCGCTTCAGATTCTCGCGGCGGATGGGATTGATCCGCCTTTCGCCCGCAGCGCTGTTCGGCTCGTGTACACCGAACATCAGTAGAGCCACGGCGAGGAGCCCCGGCACGACCGCGACCCAGAACACGGCTCGGAAGTCGTTGGCCCACAGCAGCATGAGACCTGCCGCGAGCAGCGGCCCGAGAAAGGCGCCCACGGTGTCCAGCGACTGGCGGAGACCGAACGCCGCACCTCGCATGGCGGGCGGTGCGATGTCGGCCACGAGCGCATCCCGAGGTGCGCCGCGTACGCCCTTGCCGACCCGATCCAGCAGGCGCGCGGTCAGCACGATGCCGGTGGAGGAAGCGACCGCGAAGAGAGGCTTGGTCAGCGCGCCCAGGGCATAGCCGAAAACGGCCAGCGCCTTGCGCCTTCCGAGGTAGTCGCTCAGCACCCCGGAAAAGACCTTGACGATCAGCGCCGTGGCCTCGGCCAGGCCCTCGATCACACCCACGGCGAGCGCACTGGCGCCCAGGGTGACGGTCATGAACAGAGGCAGCAGGCTGTGGATCATCTCCGAGGAGATGTCCATCAGCATGCTGACGAAGCCCAGTACCCAGATTCCGGCGGGAATCCTTGCCGGCGGTCTTGTCTCTGTAGTCAACTCGAGTCCCCGTCGGAAGTCGATGGGCGGGATTCAGAACCAGGCCCCCAGGGAACCCCATCCTCACCCTGTCCCGCTCCTTGAAGGAGAGGGAGCCTGCTGTGGAGCGCTCCGGCACAACGAGCGGACTTGCAGGATGGCACGCAAGCACGACGCCTCCTACCTGGGTCCGGGCCCCAGGAACCCCGTCCTCATCCTGTCCCGCTCCTTGAAGGAGAAGGAACCTGCTGTGGAGCGCTCCGGCGCAACGAGGGAGATGGCCCCCCCCCCCCCCCCCCCCCCCCCGGCCCCGGCCCCCCCCCCCCCCCCCCCCCCCTCCTAGGGCCTGCTGGAGCGCCCGGAAGGCGGCCTGCAAACGGAAGACCCCCCGTCCGGCTCCTTACATCCTCTTCGCCACTTCCTCCAGCATCACTTCCGTCGCACCGCCGCCGATGGTCTGGACGCGGGCGTCGCGCACCATGCGTTCGATGGGCGACTCGCGCATGTAGCCCATGCCGCCGTGGAACTGCTGGCAGGTGTACATCACCTCGTTCACCAGCTCGCCGCAGTAGGCCTTGACCATCGACACTTCCTTGACGCAGTCCTTGCCCTGGGAATCCAGCCAGGCACAGTGGTAGACGAGGTGACGTCCGGCTTCCACCTTGGAAGCGAGCATCGCGAGCCGCTGGCGGATGGCCTGCTTGTCCCACAGCGCATGACCGAACGCGCGGCGTTCCCGCACGTAGCTCGTGGTGATCTCGATGGCCTTCTGCGCTTCGCCGAGTGCCTGGGCGCCGAGCACGACGCGCTCGTTCTGGAAGTTGCGCATGATCGAGTAGAAGCCCAGGTTCTCCTCGCCGAGGATGTGCGAGGCCGGCACGCGGCAGTCCTCGAACACCAGTTCGGCGGTATCGGAGGAAAGCCAGCCCATCTTGTCCAGGGCGCGGCCCACGGTGAACCCCGGGGTGCCCTTCTCCACGGCAAAGATGGTGATGCCGCGCGAGCCCTTCGCTTCGGGGTCCGTCTTCGCCGCGACGAACACGAGATTGGCGTGCACGCCGTTGGTGATGAAGATCTTGGAACCGTTCAGCACATAGTCGTCACCGTCGCGCACCGCCCGCGTGCGAATGGCCTTCACGTCGGAACCCGCGTCCGGTTCCGTGACCGCGACCGCCGTGATCGTGTCGCCGCTGACCACGCCCGGCAGCCAGCGCTCGAGCTGGTCTGCCCGGCCGGCGTTGACGAGGTGCGGCGACGCCATGTCGGTGTGGACCAGCACGGTGATGGCGAAGCCGCCGAACGTGGAGCGCCCGAGTTCCTCGGCGAGCACGATGCTGTAGACGGTGTCGAGTTCGGAGCCGCCGTACTTCGCCGGATAGCGGATCCCCAGAAAACCCAGCTCGCCCATGCGGCGAAGCACGTTGCGCGGTACGAAGCCGGCTTCTTCCCAGGCGTTCGCGTTCGGTGCGATCTCTTCGGCGACGAACCGGCGAATGCTGTCGCGAAACATGCGGTGCTCGTCGGTGAAGTAAACGGGATCGTTCATGGAGAGCTCTTCGATGAGGTGCGGGATGCGCCACGGCACGGCGTGACACTGCGAGAAACTGGCCAGGCGATTGTAAGTCAGCCGCCACCCCCGGCGATGCCGGCGCGGAGCGTCACCGCGTGCGCATGTCCGCCGCAGGCACGTGAATGCGGGCGATCCCGACACAGGAGGGCGACATCGCCGCGGAGGCCATCACTGCCTTCCTCCCGTGCAACGACACTGGGGCCTCAATCAGCGCTGCCCTGATGCCCCGGGCCGGTCCGCACGACCTCGGGCAGAGGGAGCTTCCATGTCTCTCCGTGCTTCGGCACTCGAAAGCGCTCGTGAGGAATGCCCGCTTCGCGCAGCGCGTGCGCCAGCTTTCTCGGCGGCTCGTCCATGGGTTCGTCCGTGAGAACGAAGGTACCCCAGTGCATCGCGACGGAGTGCCCGGCTTCGAGGTCGCGGTGGATCTTCACGGCTTCGTCCGGATTCACATGCATCACGCTCATGAACCACCGCGGCTCGTAGGCGCCGATCGGGAGCAGCGCGTAGTCCACCGACCGAGACGGCGGCGGATGTCGCGGAAGTCCTCCGAGTACCCCGTGTCGCCGGCGAAGAAGAAACTGCCCTGGCTGCTGTCGATGCGCCACCTCCCCACAGCGTCTCGTTCCTGTCCCACAGCGACCGCGCGCTCCAGTGCTGCACTGGCGCGAGCGTGAACTTGACTCCGCCCGCGTCGGCACTGCCCCCACCAGTCGAGTTCCGTCACGTTGTGCACGCCTCTGCCCGCAAACCAGGCACGCAAGCCCAGAGGCACGAAGAACATCGGGGACCCGCCCGGCTGCCGTGACAGGCGCTTGACCGTCTCCTCGTCCAGATGGTCGTAGTGGTTGTGCGACACGACCACGGCATCGATGTGCGGCAGGGAGTGGAAGTCCAGCGCCGGCGGCATCACGCGCTTCGGTCCGGCAAACGACAGCGGCGAGGCGCGCTCGGTCAGGTGGGGATCGGTGAGTATGTTGAGACCGCCGGCCTGGACGAGGAACGTGGCATGTCCGATCCAGGTCAGAGCGGGAACGGTGCGATTGGCCTTGAGCCAAGCGGAGTCCGGATGAACCGCCGGGAAGTGCCAGCCGCCCTCGGGAATCTTCGGCAGTCCTTTCTGCCAGCGTTCCCTCTGCCACTTCCAGAACGAACCGCGAATCCAGCCGCTGGGGTAGTTGTTGCGAAAGCCGTGCTCGGTGTGATGCGGTTTGTCGGTATCCATGGAGACGGGGGTGGCACAGGCCGTGAGTGCAGTCATGAGCCCGGCACAGACGAGCGTCACGCGGCCGTCCGGGAAAGGAAGTTTCAGGGGCATCGCCGGGTGTTTCGAGTTGGTATTCTTCGGCCACGAGGGTAACGCATGTCGAAACCGCTGCTGCAGTTCTCCCACGCCAACGGATTTCCCGCACCCTGCTATCGCGCCTTTCTGGCGCATCTGGCCGGGCGGTTCGACATCCGTCACGTGGATCGGTTCGGACACGACCCCCGTCACCCGGTCACCGAAGGATGGCATGCGCTGACCGACGAACTGATCGGCGCGCTGGAAAGCCACGGCAGGCCCGCCGTGTTGCTGGGACATTCTCTGGGTGGTTATCTCTCGTTCCGTGTTGCATTGAAGCGGCCCGATCTGGTGCAAGGCGTGGTGATGCTGGATGCCCCGCTGCTGTCCCGGTTCAAGGGCGGTGCGCTCGCCGTCACCAAGCGACTGGGCCTGGTGGATCGCTTCACGCCGGCCCCGGGCACGCAGCGCCGGCGGCGCGAATGGGTATCGCCCGAAGCAGCGACGGAACACTTTCGCGGCAAGCCGGTCTTCCGGCGCTTCGATCCCGAGGCACTGGACGACTACGTGCGGCACGGTACCGTGACCCAGGGCGGAACGACACGGCTCACCTTCGACCCCGCGGTGGAATACCGCATCTACCGCACGCTGCCGCACGGCCTTGCACGCGAGGGAAGATCGCTTTCCATGCCCGCCGGCCTCATCGTGGGCGAAGAGTCGGAGATCAGCCGCCGGGTAGGGCTCGGGCTGTCCCGCCGCTGGATGCGCGTGGCCCACGCGCCCGGCGGTCACCTGTTTCCCTTCCAGTTTCCCGAGCAGGCGGCCCACGCCGTGCTGAGAATGTTCGCGCAGCTCTCGTTGCCGTCCTGAACCCGTGGCGCGACCGCTGCCTGCTGTGCCGACCTGCCGTGACATCGACCGCGAATCGACGGAGGCTTCCGGATGACCGCACCCCACACGCCCGTGACGGGCGAGGACGACCGCCCGATCACCGTCTTCGGCCCGGACTTTCCGTTCGCGTACGAGGACTGGCTCGCCCATCCCGCCGGGCTGGGCCGCATTCCCCCGATGCATCACGGAACCGAAGTGGCAGTCGTCGGCGCAGGGATGGCCGGCATGGTGACCGCCTTCGAACTGATGAAGTTGGGCCTGAAGCCGGTCGTGTACGAATCGCGCCGCCTGGGCGGCAGATTGCATTCCGAACCGTTCAAGGGGGCCGAAGGCATCGTGGCGGAACTGGGCGGAATGCGCTTTCCGGCCTCGGGCCGCGCATTCCTCCACTACCTGAACCTGTTCGGACTCGAGACCCGCCCCTTTCCCAATCCGCTCTCGCCGCAGACACCCAGTACGGTCATCGATCTCGAAGGTGTGCCGATGTATGTGGAGAACCCTGCCGAGCTGCCGCCGCTGCTGCGCGAAGTGGGCGCGGCGTGGCAGGAAGCCCTGGAACAGGACGCTCATTTCTCGCGCATGCAGTCCGCCATCCGCCGCCGCGACGTTGCCGCCATCAAGTCGATCTGGAACGCGTTGGTGCCGGTGTGGGACGACCGCTCGTTCTACGGCTTCATTGCGAACTCGGCAGCGTTCCGCCGCCACTCCTTCCGGCACGTCGAGGTCTTCGGCCAGGTGGGCTTCGGGACCGGCGGCTGGGACACCGACTTTCCCAACTCCATGCTCGAGATCCTGCGGGTCGTCTATGCCAATCTCGACGAGGACCAGTTCTTCGTGACGGGCGGCGTGGAACAGGTCCCGCGCAGCCTGTGGAAACACGCGCCGCCAGCCTCGGCGTACTGGCCAGAAGGGACCCGGCTCATCGACCTGCACAACGGCGCGCCACGACCGGGCGTGGCACGCCTGGAGCGCAGCCCCGACGGGCGCATCGCCGTCACCGACGTCTGGGGCGACCGCCGGTGGTTCCAGGCGGCCGTCGTCACCTGCCAGAGCTGGCTGCTCACCACCCACATCGACTGCGACGAGCGGCTGTTCTCGCACAAGCTCTGGATGGCGCTGGACCGCACCCGCTACATGCAGTCGGCCAAGACCTTCGTGATGGTCGACCGGCCGTTCTGGAAGGACAAGGACCCCCTCACCGGCCGCGACCTGATGAGCATGACTCTCACGGACCGCATCACTCGCGGCACGTATCTCTTTGATCTTGGAGACGACAAGCCGGGCGTGATCTGTCTTTCGTATTCCTGGATGAGCGACGCCCTCAAGATGCTGCCCCTGCCGGTCGATAAGCGGGTACGGCTCGCTCTGCAGGCATTGCAGCGGATATATCCCGGCGTGGATATCGCCCGCCACATCATCGGTGACCCGATCACCGTGTCCTGGGAAGACGATCCCAATTTTCTCGGCGCCTTCAAGGGCGCCCTGCCGGGACACTACCGATACGACCGTCGCATGTTCTGTCACTTCATCCAGGATGCCCTGCCCCCGGACGAGAAGGGGATATTCCTCGCCGGCGATGACATCGGCTGGATTCCCGGCTGGGTCGAGGGCGCCGTCCAGACCGCGCTCAATGCCGTGTGGGGCGTCGTCCATCACCTGGGTGGCACGACCGATCCCGCCAATCCCGGACCCGGCGACCGGTTCCGCGATCTCGCGCCGCTGGCGCTGCCGGACTGAGCGGCGGCAGGCGAGTTGAGTTCCGACATGTCCGCCTCCGCAGTCCACGACATCGAGCGATCCGGCGCCTGTACCGGTGCCTCCTTCGCTCGCGGCACGCACCGACTCTTCACCTCCGCGGGCCGGCAAGCCCGCCGCACCGCCCGAAAGTCTCTCAAGGAAGCCTTAGCACCATGAACGACATGAAGAATCCGCCGCCGCGTGAACTGTCCACCGAAGAGATCGAAAAAGTCTTCAAGACCGTGGAGATTCCGGCCTGTCCGGCCATCGTGGTCGAGGCGATGAAGGAAGCGCAGAAGGACGTGCCCGACATCGTCCGTCTGGCCAAGACGATCTCGGCGGACGTGGGCATGTCCGCCATCACGATCAAGCTCGCGAACTCGTCGCTGTTCCGCGCCGGCGCCGCGGTGACCAATGTGCGCAAGGCTCTGGAACGTCTGGGCACGATGAACGTCGTCTGTGTGGTCGTGGCCTCGGCGCTGCGCTCCAGCATGAAAGGGCCTTCGTCGTCCTACATCGACCGCTTCTGGAGCAAGAATTCCGCATTGGCCCTGGCCGCCGGCATGATTGCACGACGTCACTACGGCATTTCGCCAGACGCCGCGTACACGTATGCACTGTTCCACGATGCGGGCATTCCGCTCATGTTGCGGCGGTTTCCGGAATACGAGCGAGTGCTGGAAGGCTGCCAGGCCTCCGGCAAGCTGCTGATCGGCGCGGAAGACTCTTACTTCCCCTGCACCCATCCGGTGATCGGTTCCCTGCTCGTGCGCAACTGGGGGCTGCCGGCCAATCTCATCCAGGCCATCCGTCTTCATCACGAAGCCGACGTCTACGATCTTCCCGACACGACACTGCCCGGTGGTTCGCTCTCGCTCATCGCATGCGTGCACGTCGCCGAGCACATGATCAGCGAACTGCTCGGCGAGAAGGACTACGAGGTGGGCGACCACCTGTACGAGCGCGGCATCGCGCACCTGGGCATCGCACAGGAAGACATGGAGCAGCTGCGCGAGGACATCGTCGCGGCCATGAACGAGTCCAAGCACTGACCTGACGCTGGGGGCCGTCACCGCGGCCTCCGCTTCACGATGTTCGGGACCGGTGCGCCACCTGCCGTGCCGCACCGGCGGGCCATTTCCCTCCCCTGGCGTTACGCATCCGCCCGTCTGCAATAATCCGCTCACTACAACGCAGTCGGAGGAGCGGTCATGGCAAAGCAGAAGGTCGGGGTCATCGGGCTCGGTTCGATGGGCATGGGCGTCGCGAAGACGCTCGTTTCAAAGGGGTTCGAAGTGCACGCGTGCGACGTGCGCCCCGAGGTGGTCGCCGGATTCGTGAAGGATGGCGGGATCGCAGCGGCGACCCCCGGCGATCTGGGCGCGGCCGTGCCCATTGCCATCGTGCTGGTGGTCAACGCCGATCAGACCGAGCAGGTGCTGTTCGGGCCGGAGGGTGCGGTCGAGCGCATGGCCCCCGGCTCCGTCGTGATCGCTTCCAGCACGGTCGCCCCCGAATACGCCATCGGCCTGGGCAAGCGCCTGGTGGACAAGGGGCTCCTCATGATCGACGCTCCCGTATCAGGCGGTGCCGCGCGCGCTGCCAAGGGCGAGATGACGATCATGGGGTCCGGCGTGCCGGAAGCGTTCGACAAGGCGAAGGCCGTGCTCGAAGCCATCGCCGTGAAGGTCTACCGGCTCGGCGACGTGGCGGGCCCCGGCTCCAAGGTCAAGATGATCAACCAGCTCCTGGCCGGCGTGCACATCGCCGCCGCCTGCGAGGCGATGGCGCTCGGCATGAAAGCCGGCGTGGATCCGAAGGTCCTGTACGAGGTGATCTCCAACAGCGCCGGCAGTTCGTGGATGTTCCAGAACCGCGTGCCGCACATCCTCGACGGCGACTACACGCCGCTGTCGGCCGTGAACATCTTCGTGAAGGATCTCGGCATCGTCCTCGACTCCGCGCGCAAGATGACCTTCCCGCTGCCCATCACCGCCTCCGCCCATCAGCTCTATCTCGCCGCGGCGGCTCACGGCCACGGATACGAGGACGACTCGGCGGTCGTGAAGGTGTTCGCCACGCTGGCCGGTCTCGAACTGCCCGCGAAGAAAGACTGACCCGCGCCACGGAGGCCACGATGACCGAAACCCGTGAGGCGCTGCTCGCGCCTCGAAACACGCCCGCCAGGTGCGGCGGACGTCTGGCGCGCCCTGCGCGCGGGCGGCAGCGGACACGCCGGCGGTTCCTGCTCCGCCGCCGACATCCTGTCCGCACTGTACTTTCACCGCATGAAACTGCGCGTCTCCGAGCCCGACTGGGCCGACCGCGACCGCTTCGTGCTCTCGAAGGGTCACGCCAATGCCGCGCTGGGTGCGGTGCTCGCGCGGGCCGGATTCATCGAGGACGCCGTGCTCGACCGCTTCTACGGCTTCGAGTCTCCCTTCGGCATGCACCCGGACATCAAGGTCGACGGCATCGAGATGTGCACCGGCGCACTCGGACACGGGCTCGCGATCGGCATGGGCATGGCGATGGGCGCGCGCATGCAGGGCCGGAGCTTCCACACCTTCGTGATGGTGGGTGACGGCGAACTGCACGAAGGATCGAACTGGGAAGCCGCGATGGCGGCCTCGCATCACCGCCTGTCGAATCTCACCGTGATCGTCGACTACAACAAGATCGCGCAGAGCGGCCCGATCGCGGAACTGGTGGACGTGCATCCGCTCGCGGACAAGTGGCGTGCCTTCGGCTGGGAAGTGCGCGAGATCGACGGACACGACATGGGCGCGGTGGTCGATGCGCTCGACTCGGTTCCCTTCAGCGGCGACCGTCCTTCGGCGCTCGTCGCCCACACCGTCAAGGGCAAGGGCGTGAGCTTCGCCGAGAACACCTACCTTTGGCACAGCAACAACGTCACCGACGACGTCTACGAGCGTGCTCTCGCGGAGTTAGGACAATGAACGCGCCCGCACAGAACTCCGACTGGCGCGCCAAGGCCGCCAACCAGACGCGCCTCGCTTTCGGCCAGGCGATCCTCGAAGTGGCGGCGCGTGAATCGCGCACCGTGGTCGTGTCCGCCGACACGCAGGATCTGCTGGGGGTGCGTCCCTTCATCCAGCGCCATCCGGACCGCTTCGTGGAGCTGGGCATCGCGGAGCAGAACGCCATCGGTACGGCGGCAGGACTCGCGACCACGGGCATGCGCCCGTACGTGTGCGGATACGCACCGTTCCTGACGGCGCGCAGCATGGAGCAGTTGCGCAACGACGTCGCCCACGCGCGTCAGCGTGTCGCGACGCGGCGGCGGCGAGCGGTGTCTCGCTGGGGGTGGCAGGGGGCACGCACCACGCGCTGGAAGACCTCGCGATGCTGCGAAGCTTCCCCAACATGACGGTGATCGTGCCGGCCGACGTGGACGAAGCCTACAACGCGACGCTCGCCACGCTCGACATCGACGGCCCGGTGTACCTGCGCCTGGGCGGACGCGTGGAAGAGCCGCCGGTGAGTCCTCCGGGGTCGCCCTTCGTCGTGGGCAAGGCGAGCACTCTGCGCGAAGGCAACGACATCGCGATCATCGCCTGCGGCGCGCTCGTGGAGATGTCTCCGCGCCGCCGACGCGCTGGCGCGCCAGGGCATCCACGCGCGGGTCGTCAACATGCACACGATCAAGCCGCTGGACCGTGAAGCCATCCTTAAGGCTGCCGAAGAAACGCGCGGCATCGTGACGGCGGAAGAGCATCACCTGTGCGGCGGACTGGGGGGCGCGGTGGCCGAGCTGCTGGCCCTGGAACGGCCGACGCGCATGCGCATGGTCGGCGTGCCGGACGTCTTCGCCACCATCGGCCCCACGGGCAAGGTGCGCGCGAAGTACGGCATGAGCGCCGAAGGCGTGGCGGATGTCTGTCGTTCCCTGGTAGTGTGCCGTAAGGCAGGGTCCGGGAGCCCGGCAGGCCACCGATTCTGGGCGGGTTACCTGATGCCGGTTGCAGACAACGGGCGCCGCACACCGCCGGCGCCCGTTCTCTTTTCGGCTGTAGATCAGGACGGCAGGAACACGCCCTTGCCGGAGGTCTGCTGGTCGAACAGCCGGTAGGCTTCTTCGGCCTGCTCGATCTTCCAGCGGTGCGTGAAGAGCTTGTCGACGTCCACGCCGCGGTCGGCGACGTAGCGCGCGCACTCGGCCTGCCCGATGGTGGAGAAGGTCCAGGAACCGATGATCGTGACCTGACGCCGCAGCATGTCGTTGGACACGTCCAGCGTGACGGTGTCACCCTCGCCCACGAAGCACGCCTTGCCCCACGACCGCACGCTCTTCACCGCCTGCGCACGGGCCTGTGGCGACGAGGAGGCGTCGAGCGTCGCGTGCGCGCCGCGGCCGTGCGTGAGGTCGCGGATCGCCTTGACCACGTCGTCGCACTTGAGCGGGTTGATGAGTTCGTCGGCGCCGAACTCCTTGGCGCGCGCCAGACGATCATCCGAGGTGTCGAGCGCGATCACGCGGGCGCCCATGTGATGCGCCAGCTGCGTGGCCGACAGGCCGACCGGGCCCTGCCCGAAGACGGCGATCGTGTGATCGCCCTGCAGGCCGAGGCGCTGCAAGGCGCCCCACGCGGTTCCGGTTCCGCACGCGATGGCCGCGCCGGTTTCGAACGACAGCGATCGGGCAGTTCCACCAGCGTGCGAGCCGGCGCCTTCATGTAGCGCGCGTGACCGCCGTTGCCGGTGATGCCGTAGACCCGGCCACTCCCTCCACGCACATCTGCATCCAGCCCGTCGCGCAATGCGGGCACACCCCGCAGCCGCGATAGTGGTGCTGCATCGCGCGCATGCCGACCCACGCCTGGTTGCCGGGAACGTTGGGGCCGACCGCCACGACCACGCCGCAGGGCTCGTGTCCGGCCACCACGGGGCCGCCAGCGGTCTTGAACCCCAGCGACGCGGGGCCGTCCTTCGCGCGGTAGAACTTGAGATCGCTGCCGCACATGCCGGAGGCCTTGATCTCCAGCACCACTTCGCCGGGACCCGGAGTCGGATCCGGAAAATCCATCAGGGCGACCTTGCGGTCGCCCGGGAACGTCACGCCTTTCATCGTTGTCCTCTCCCTTATCGCATCACGAACGGGTTGCCGGTCGCGGCGCCCGTGTTGATCCACACGCTCTTGACCTGAAGGTACTCGCGGATGGCGTCCATGCCGTTCTCCTTGCCCGAGCCGGAGTCCTTGAAGCCGCCGAACGGCGACATGTAGCTCACTGCACGGTAGGTGTTCACCCACACGGTGCCGGACTGGATGCGCTCCGACATGCGGAAGGCGCGGCCGATGTCGCCGGTCCACACGCCCGCGCCGAGACCGAAGCGCACGTCGTTGGCGATGGCCGTGGCTTCTTCCTCGTCCTTGAAGCGGATGATGGAGAGCACCGGTCCGAAGACTTCCTCCTGCGCAATGCGCATCTTGTTGTCCACGTCGGCGAACACGGTGGGTTCCACGAACCAGCCGTCGCCGCACTCGGGACGCTTGGCGGCACCACCGCCCATCAGCAGCTTGGCGCCTTCCTGCTTCGCGATGTCGATGTAGCCCAGCACTTTCTTGTACTGCGGCTGCGTGGCGATGGGACCGATCTGCGTGTCGGGGCTCATGGGGTCGCCCATGCGCGCCACCTTGGAGATCTCCAACAGCCGGGAGACGAACTCGTCGTGGATGCTGTCCTGGAGCAGCAGGCGGGAGCCGGCGATGCAGGTCTGGCCGGTGGCGGCGAAGATGCCGGACACGGCGCCGTTCACCGCCTGGTCGAGGTCGGCGTCGGCGAACACGATGTTGGGCGACTTGCCGCCCAGTTCGAGCGTGACGCGCTTGAAGGTCTTCGCCGCGGATTCGTTGATGGCGCGGCCCGTCGCTTCGGAGCCGGTGAACGACACCTTGCGCACGAGCGGATGGCTCACCAGCGGCGCACCGACGTCCTGGCCGAAACCGGTGATCACGTTCACCACCCCAGGCGGGAAGCCCGCTTCCTCGACGAGCTTGACGAACTCCAGGGCGGACGCCGAGGTGAATTCGGACGGCTTGACGACCACGGTGCAGCCGGCGGCCAACGCAGGTGCGAGCTTGTAGGCGAGCAGCAGCAGCGGCGAGTTCCAGGCCGTGATGAGCGCCGCCACGCCCACGGGCTCATGCCGCGTGAAGTTGAAGTAGCCCTTCTTGTCCAGCGGAATGACCGCGCCCTGGATCTTGTCGGCAAGGCCGCCGAAGTAGTAGTACCACTGCGGAATGTAGTTGAGCTGGCCCAGCATCTCGGCAATGAGCTTGCCGTTGTCGCGCACCTCGGTCTCGGCGAGCTTGCGGGCGTCGCGCGCCACGAGGTCGCCCAGCTTGTGGATCAGCGCGCCGCGCTGGCTCGCGGTGAGCTGGGACCACGGTCCCGTGGTGAAGGCGCGGTGCGCGGCCTGCACCGCGCGGTCCACGTCCTCGGAGTCGCCCTTGGCAACCTGCGCCCAGGGTTTGCCGGTGTAGGGGTTGAAGCTGTCGAACCACTGGCCTTTCGCTGCGTCGACGAACTTGCCGTCGATGTAGAGCGGGTACTTCTCCATGCGTTTCTCCTCCGTTTCGTTGTGCGGGCTACGGGCGCACGCCCATCCTGCGTTCCTTGGCGCGCACGAGTGCGCTGATCACCGTGTTGAAAGGCGCTTCGATGCCGGCCGCTGCCGCGGCGGGGGGAATCGCTCCGTTGATCGCTTCGATCTCGGACATGCGGCCGGCCATGTGGTCGAGCAGCATCGAAGGCCTCGCGTTGGGGATCTTCGAGCCGAAGTCGCGCACGTACTGCACGGGATCGTCGATGTCGAGCTTGATGTTGCGCTTGCGGGCCACGTTGCAGGCCTCCACCGCGCAGCCGGAGGCGACGATCCAGGCATCGGGATCGTTCATGACCTCTCCGATCGTGCGGTCCGTCACCGCGCAGGTGCCGGAGAAGCACACGTTGCAGATAAGCTTTTCCCAGACGAGCTGGTCGATGTCGTCGAAGCACTTCACCTTGAAGCCGCCCGACTGCCAGACCTCCGCCACCTTCTGGAGACGCGGCGTGATCGGGCCCTGACGCTCGCCCAGCCGCACGAGTTCCCAGCCGTTGTGGTGCGCGTGACCGGGGCCGCGCATGGAGGCGCCGAAGCCTCCCACCACACCCACCATCAGACGCTCGCCCCCCAGCACCTTTGCCGCCGTGTCGGGGCCGCCCAGCCCGTTCTGGATGGACAGCACCATGGTGTCCGGCTTGAGCAGCACCTTCGACGCCTCGGCGGCCTTGGCCACGTGCATCGCCTTGGTGGCGATGATCACGAGATCGCACGGTCCGGCCTCGGCGGTGTCGGTCGTCGCATTCACGCGAACCGTCCGGTCACCCGACGCACCTTCCAGCCGCAGCCCGTTCGCCCGCATGGCATCCACGTGCTCACGCCACGAATCGATCGCCCAGACTTCGTGCCCGGCCGCGCCCAGCAAGGCCGCGTAAACGCTGCCCATGGCGCCGCACCCCACCACTGCCACCTTCATGTCGCGTCCTCCTCCGTGTCGTGAATGTTGTGGTGAATCCTGTTCAGCGCACGAATTCGCAGCCGCGCGCCTCGAGCGCCGCATCGATCCAGGCGCGGTCGAGCGTGCCCGAGGCGATCTTCTGCAACGTGACGGATTCCTTTTCCTTGAGAGCCCGGGCGGCGGCGAGGGCGGCCTGCGCGTCCGCGACGGGGACGATCACGACGCCATCCGCGTCGCCGACCACGATGTCTCCCGGATGCACCACCGTACCGCCGACCGTGACCGGCGTGTTGATTTCACCGGGACCTTCCTTGGAGGGACCGCGAGGTGTCACGCCGCGGGCGTAGACGGGCAGGTCCCGCCCGGCAATCTCCTCGGAGTCCCGGATGGCCCCGTCGATCACGAACCCCGCCACGCCACGCGTCTTGGCGTAACTGGTGACGAGGTCGCCGATGATTGCGCAGTCCAGCGTGCCGCCAGCATCGACGACGATCACGTCGCCGGGGCGTGCGAGGTCGATGGCCTTGTGGACCAGCAGATTGTCTCCGGGAGTGGTGCGTACTGTCAGGGCCGGTCCGCAGAGGCGGCCGCCCCGATGCATGGCGCGGATGGCGCCCTGGATGGCGCGGGCGCGGGACTGGCTGTCGGTGAGGTGCGAAGACGCCTGCTCGCTCAATGCTGCGACGAGACCGGCGGCCGGCGGCGGCGCCGACGGCAGGATACGGAAGGCAATGGCCATGGGGTTTCTCGGTAAGAAACGACCCGGATCGCACGAGAAACGGGATCCAGGGTCAGGACCGCTGGTGCGGCGGGGACCCGAATGTTACAGCGTCGTGCCCGTCCGGTAGCAGCCGAGCGGCAGGAAAATGCCGCTCGGCGTCCCGTGGCCGAGTTCCCACTCCATCGTGGTCCGGGCAATCCGCGCACCCCACCGTAGGACGATGCCCGGCGACGCGGCGAGACGCAACCGATAGTTGCATTCTGAATTCAGAATGCTATATTCACGCCCGTTCCGGCAAACGGTCCTCGTGCAAACCCCCATGCGCGCACTCACCCCCCAGCCCACGCTGGTCGATCAGGTCTACGACGCGATCCTCTCCGAGATTACCGAGGGGAAATACGGTCCCGACAGCCGGCTCATCCAGGAGCAGATGGCCGAATCTCTCGGCGTCTCGCGCCAGCCGGTGCAGCAGGCGCTCTTGCTGTTGCGCAGCCACGGGCTGCTGGTTGATGCGCCGGGACGCGGACTGATGGTCGCCCCGCTCGAAGCGGACAGGGTGCGCAACCTGTATGAGGTGAGGGCCGTGCTCGACGGTCTCGCCAGCGCGAAAGCGGCCGAACGCAACCGCGAGACCGCCGCGGAGGAAGGGGCGGCCTACATCACCCGCGGCCGCGCTGCCGTCAAGAGCGGTTCCATCGCGCGCATGATCGCCGCGGACATGGACTTCCACTTCTTCCTCTACGGGCTGTCCGGCAATCCGCTGGTGGCCGAGATGAGCGGCGCGCACTGGAGTTATCTGCGCCGCGTGATGGGCGAAGTCCTGCTGCGCGGAGAAACGCCCAAGGACATCTGGGACCAGCACGAGGCCATTCTCGAATGCGTGTCGCGCGGCGACGCGGCGCTCGCCGAAAGAATCGCCCGCGATCACATCTCGGAGGCCTCCGACGTTCTGGCCTCGCGCCTCGCCGAACTCGCAACACGGGCGCCTGACCCGGTTCCTGCCCCGCGGCGCCGGCGCGCCGTCGCGGCACGCTGACACTCCACCCCACTCACACTGACACCCGACATCATGGACGCCCTGCCCCTCGGAACCCTCTACGATTCCCTCAGACGCACCGTCTCCCGCTGGGGCGATCGGCCCGCGTACGCCGTGCCGCCGATGGCGGGCCGTGCCTATCACCCCGACGGCAAGGAGTACTCGTGGAACGAGGTCGCCCAGGGCGTGGAGAAGATGCGCACGATCTACGCCCGTGCAGGATTCGGCATGGGCCACCGCGTCGCCATCCTCTTCGACCAGCGGCCGGAATTCTTCTTCCACTACTACGCGCTCAACTCGCTCGGCTGCAGCGTGGTGCCCATCAATCCGGACTACCGGAAGGAAGAGATCCAGTACGTCGTCGAGCACTCCGAGTCCAGCCTGGCCATCTCCGTCGACAAGCGGATAGGCGACTTTCACGCCATCGCGACCGCGCTGAACAATGGCTTGGCCGTCGTGTCGTTCGAGAACTTTCCCGACACACTGCCCGCTCCGCGCACCCCGGCCGCGCCCGGCATGCCCGACGGAACCACGGAAGCCGCCCTGCTCTACACGTCCGGTACCACGGGGCGCCCCAAGGGTTGCATTCTCACCAACGAGTACTTCCACAATTTCGGCCTGTGCTACGTGAAGCTGGGCGGACGGCTGACGATGCAGGAGGGCGTGGAGCGGATGTACAACCCGCTGCCGCTGCACCACGCCAACTGTCTGTCGATCTCGGTGCCCGCCATGCTGCTGCTGGGAGGATGCGTGGTGTTTCCTGACCGGTTCCACGCCAGCACGTGGTGGAAGGATCTGGTCGCATGCCGCATCACGTGCGTGCACTTCCAGGGGATCATTCCCAACGTCCTGCTCAAGCTGGCCGAGGTGCCGGAGGAGAAATCGCACACCGTGCGCTTCGCGCTGTGCGCCGGCGTCGACCCGAGTCAGCACGAGGTGTTCGAGAAGCGCTATGGCATGGCGCTGGTCGAGATGTGGGCGATGTCCGAGACCGGGCGCCTCATCAGTGACTGCCACGAGCCGCGCAAGATCCACACGCGTTCGTTCGGCCGTCCGTCGGAAGGCACGGAAGCCGCCATCTGGGACGACCAGTGCCGCGAAGTGCCGGCGGGTACGCCGGGCGAGCTGGTGGTGCGCCACAGCGCCGCGACACCGCGCAAGGGCTTCTTCTCCGGCTACCTCAAGAACGCGGAAGCCACGGATGAAGCCTGGACAGGCGGCTGGTTCCACACCGGCGACGTCGCGATGCGCGATGCGGACGGCACGTTCTACTTCATGGACCGCAAGAAGAACATCATCCGCCGTTCGGGCGAGAACATCGCCGCGGCGGAAGTGGAGGCGTGCCTCACGTTCCACGACAGCGTGAAGCAGGTCGCGGTGCTCGCCGTGCCGGACGACCTGCGCGAGGAAGAGGTGATGGCCTGCATCGTGGCCAAACCGCCGGCGCAGGCCGGCGAGGCGCTGGCGCGGGAACTGTTCGAGTGGAGCTACGAGCGCATCGCCTACTTCAAGGTGCCGGGCTGGTTCCTGTTCGTCGACAGCCTGCCCACGGGAACGTCGCAGAAGGTGCAGAAGATCCACATCTTCCCCTCCGGCACCGACCCACGGAAGCTTCCCGGTGCCATCGACCTGCGCCCGCTGAAGAAGAAGCGCGCCGACTCCTGACCGCCGCCCCCTACGGAACCGACTGCCATGACACCTCCCCCACTGACTCCCGATTGCGCGTCGTCCGTCATCGCGCGATTCCTCAAGGCCCGCGGCGTGGATCGCGTGTTCGCCCTGTGCGGCGGCCACATCATGCCCATCTGGATGCGCCTGGACGCCGAAGGCATCCGCATCGTCGACGTGCGCGACGAACGCGCGGCCGTCTACATGGCCCACGCCCATGCCGAACTCACCGGCGGCCTGGGCGTCGCGCTCGTCACCGCCGGTCCGGGCGTCACCAACGCCATGACCGGCATCGCGAACGCTCACGTGGCGCGAGCGCCGGTGCTGGTGCTGTCCGGCTTGCCTCCCGGTCCGCAGGAAAACCGGGGCGCGCTGCAGGACATCGTACACACGGACCTCGTGCGGTCCATCACGCGCTATGCGCGGACTGTCCGCGAACCCGCGCTGGTCCTGCAGGAACTGGACGAAGCGGTCTCGCGGGCTTTCGGGCAGGGCGGCGACCCCGGGCCTGTCTATCTGGATTTCCCGGCAGACACGCTGCGGGGCGAGGTTCCGAAGCCCGTGCAGATGGAAGAGCACTACCGGCCGAAGCCGCGGCCCGCGATGCTGCCCGACCCGGCAGCGGTTCGCGACGCCGTGGACATCCTGTGGTCCGCGAAACGTCCTCTGGTCATCAGCGGACGCGGAGCGCGCGGTGCGAGTGCCGAACTGGTCGGGCTGCTTGATCGTCTTGGTGCGGTCTACCTCGACACGGGCGAAAGCAAGGGCCTGGTGCCCGACAGCCATCCGTCCGTCGTCGCGGCCATGCGCGGCGCCGTGATGACGGAGGCCGATGTGGTGCTGACCGTCGGCAGGCGGCTCGACTTCCAGCTGGCGTACGGATCGCCCGCCGTGTTCGGTCCCGCGAAGTTCGTGCGCATCGGCGATGCCCCCGGCGATCTGCGTGACAACCGTCGTGGCGCCGTCGAACTTTTCGCTCAGTGCGCCGCCTCGTTGAAGGCGATCGTGGAGGCAGCGGGAACGCGGCCTTCCTCCGTCGACCGCGAGTGGGCTGCGGGACTGCGCAAGAAGCACGAGGAACGCGCCGCGAAGCTTCGCACCAGCATGAGCGGCGCGGCCAATGGCAGCGATGGACGCCTGCATCCGAACCGCGTGCTGGCTGCGCTGCAACAGCAGCTCGATCCGGACGCGATCGTGATCGCCGATGGTGGCGACTTCCTGAGTTTCGCCCGGGTGGGACTCAACTCGTCGACCTACCTCGACCCCGGTTCCCTCGGATGCATCGGCATCGGCACGCCGTTCGGCGTGGCGGCGAGCCTGGCCTGCCCCGGCCGGCAGGTCGTGGTCGCCACCGGCGATGGCGCCTTCGGCTTCAACGCCATGGAGATCGACACCGCCGTGCGGCACCGCGCGCCGCTGCTGATCGTCGTGGCCAACAACGGCGCCTGGCAGATCGAGGTGCACGACCAGACCGAAACCCACGGCAAGGTCGTTGGCACCCGCCTGCAGTTCTCCGATCACGCAGCGATGGCCCGCGCATTCGGCATGCATGCAGAACGGGTCGAGCGGGTCGAGGATCTCGACGGTGCCATCGAACGTGCGCTCGCGAACCGGCCGGCCCTGCTCGACGTCATCGTCACTCCCGAGGCTCGATCCTCCGACAGCAAGACCGGACTCGCCTGGGTGCCCGACCTGCAGCCGCTGGCCGCGTGGGACGATCTGGAGCGCCAGTGGCGCGCCGGAAGCGTCCACCGTTGATGCGCGGCCGCCCGAACGACCCTCGCAAGTGCTGCGCGCCCGTACCGCAGACCCCGGTCCGGGCGCACAATAGCCACGCTCCGACCCGAATTCCGGATGCCCACTCCCTGCCCCTGAACACGGAGAACACGATGAACAGAACAACACTCTTCACCGCCCTGGCCGGCGCTTCTCTGGCCACGGCCGCCCTCCTCTCCACCGTCTCCGGCGTGTCGTCCGAGGACGGCGAGGCAAGCCTGCTGTCCCGCGCCCAGGCGATCTTCAAGCCGCTGCCCGCGGCGGCCGAAGCGCCGGACCGGCCGCTCACGCCCGAACGCGTTTCACTGGGACGCGTCCTGTTCTTCGAACCCCGCGTCTCCTCGGACGGCAAGCAAAGCTGCGCCGAATGCCACCAGCCGATGTTCTACGGCACGGACGCACTGGCCGAATCCGTGGGCAACAAGGGACGTCAACTGCCCCGCAATGTGCCGACGGTGTTCAACACGGCGCTGCAGTTCCTGCAGCACTACGGCGGCAACCGGGTGGACGTCGAGGAACAGGCCCTGAAGGCCTTGGTGAGTCCTCTCGCCTACGGCAACGCCGATTTCGCTGCGGCCGAAGCCAGGTTGCGGGCGATTCCCGGCTACCGGCCGCTGTTCGAGAAGGCCTTCCCCGGCGACGCCGAGCCGATCACGGCCAAGAACTGGAGCCTCGCGATCGGCGCCTACGAGCGCACGCTGATCACACCGGCGCCTTTCGACAAATACCTCCAGGGCGACGCTGCCGCCCTCGGTACGCAAGCCAAGCAGGGGCTCGAGAAATTCATGAGCTACGGCTGTGCCGGCTGCCACAGCGGCGTGACGGTGGGCGGGCAGATGTTCCAGAAGTTCGGTTTGACTGCGGACTACTGGACGGCCACCGGCAGCACGGAGAAGGAACTCCTCAAGGGCCGCGACAAGGGCCGCTTCCACGACACGAAGAACGACGCCGACGCCTTCATGTTCAAGGTGCAGCAACTGCGCAACGTGGCCGTGACACCGCCGTACTTCCACGATGGTTCCGTGGCCACGCTTCCGGACGCGGTGCGAGTGATGGCGAAGCTGCAGCTCGGGCGCGATCTGACGGACGCCGACGTCTCCGACATCGTCGCGTTCCTCGAAACGCTTACCGGTGACATCCCGGAGCAGTTCTCGTCGGTGCCGGCGTTGCCGGTGGGGCCGCACAGGGTCGCCACGAAATAAGCCGTCGCCACGAAGCCGGCTGCTGCTCGAGCCGGCTTCGTGACATCCATCCTGCCGAGCCGGGTCCGCCCGGCCATCCTTACCGGGCGAAGTTGTACCCGATCGCGATCGCGAGCCACCAGGTACCCTCGTATTTCCACTGGCTGCCGGCGGAGCCGCCGATGCGGTCCTTGCCGAGGACGATGCCCGCCTGGAACTTGTCGTCCGGTTTCATAATGACCGCGAAACCCCAGGTGAAGGCCGATCTGGTGGTGGTGTCGTTGATGTTGGGAACCGTCGTGTTGACGTCGTTGCCGGTGGAGACCACGCTGAGGCCCGCGTGGGCGCCCAGGATGAGAGGGACTCTCGACACCTCCCACTGCCATCCCAGATAGCCTCCGAGCGACGATTCCCCCGTGATGCTCTTGTCCTTGAAGCGCATCTTGAACGGGACGAAGAGCGGACCGTAAGCCCACCCGGCACGACGCCAGTAGCGCTGGTCGAAATCGGACTTGACCACCCGGTACATCTCTCCCAGTCTCACCTCGCCGCCGGTCTTGTCGTTGCTCTCGAGACAGGTCGGAATCGGCTTGTCCTTTTCCAGGCCAAGCCAGCCGCGATCAGGTCTGGGCGTGAGAAAGAGATACTGCCCGTCGTCCATTTCCACGCGCAGGCCCGTGCCGGCGCACGCGGTCCTTTCAAGGTTTGTCCGGATCTCCAGCAGCGGACGGTAGTTCGCGATGGTTTCCAGCCGGGCGGTGCGCAAACTGCCCTGCTCCACGACTGGCGGTGGCGCGTCTCCCGCCTTTGCCGAGATCACGACCGCCTTGCTTTCCAGCGCAGTCACATCCACGGTGTACTCGACCTTGTCCTTGGGAACGTCGTCGTCCGCGATGCCATGGCCCTTGGGCAGAGATCCATCGAGCCTCACCGTGTAGGTCATCACATCCGCATCGCGCTCGAGAATCTCGAGGCGCGCACGAGGCGGTACCTTGAGGGACGTGGCGGCAGGGGCCCCGCCCGCCTTCAGGCCATCGAGCGTTCCCCCCAGTTCCACCAGGTCGCCCTTCTGCAGATGGGGCGAGGCAGTCTTGTCGGACGCACCGTCCACAGCGGCGGCGTCGCCGGTGTAGACCTGCTCGGAGACGATAGGATTCAGGCCACCGACGGTTGCGGTCCCTACTCGCTTGGCCTTCAACGTGTACGTCGTCCCCGGCGCCTGCTGAACAAAAAGAATGGACCCCGTTGGGGCCTGCAATGTCGCTGCCGCAGCGTCCTTCAACGACACGTCCTTCGTCAGGACGATCCTGTCACCAGCCTTCCACTTCGACGCTGCGACCGCAGTGAAGGGATTCCCGACACCGAACACGAAGGCCGCCAGCGCGGCCGCCACATGGAACAATGCGCCTCTCATGTCCCCCTCCTTTCCGTTGATGGGTGACGACGGCGTGTCTGCTCCTGGGTTCCGACAACTGCATGCCGCTGTACCACCGCGACTCTCATCACTCTAGAGGGGGATCAGTAGCTCGACGCAGAATGCCGCCCCCTTGATGCTTCACGCGGCCCGTGGCTTCGTGGCTCGCACGACCGGCAACCTGGACGCGCCAGGTCCGGAGCATCGAGTCGATAGGTCAGCGTAATGCAGGGCTTCCTACAGATCGCTTACGGAATTGATCGGTGGATGCGAAGACGCAAAAGAAATCAACTGCCGCACCCATGGGGAACGAAAAGACATTCAGTATGTTTCAGGGCCTGATGCTGTTCAGAAGAACGCCCGTGGAGAAGCACCTTTCACCCTCAGTCATCACGACGAGGGAAGTCGGACTCTTGTTGGGTATCTTCGGACATGGTGATCCACACACGTGAGGAGGCCTGAGGGAAGGAATGCGCCTATCGTCCGGAGATCTCCCCTCGCAGTTTGCGGCGCAACGCGTATGGAGGCCTCCACCTGCGATCGTTCACCGCCGCCCCTACTCCGCGATCAGCGTCTTCATCTCCTCGATCTCCAGCTTCTGCGTGGCGCTGATCCGCTCGGCCAGTTCCTGGACTCGAGGATCGGCAAGGTGCGCACGCTCGCTGGTGAGGATGGCGATGGAGTGGTGCGGAATCATGGCGCGCATGTAGGACACGTCGTCCACCGTCGTCTGGCTACGCACGAGCCACAGCGCGCCGGCGAACAGCGCGATTGCGCCGGCCACCACTGCGGCATTCGCTCCCCGCTTTGGGTACATGGACCGCATGAAGCCGAACATTAGAACGGCCATGGTGGCGCCCATCACCAGGGCCAGTAGCTGCGGGTCTCGCTGAAGAAGATGTGCTCGGCGCGGAACGTGTTGAGGTACATGAGACCGAACATGACGACCGTCGACACGGCGGTCATCGCCAGCAACTTCGCGTAGGGTTTCATGGGCCAGGCCTCCGATGGAACGAGCGCTCCAGCGCGGCAATCGGCCTTCCCAGGCCGATCGAGACAAGGCTCTAGTGCGGACTGACTGTCAGCACCCCATCCAGAAACCTGTCCACGCGAGCATTCACGGCCGCCGGAAATTCCCACAGCGGGAAACCTCCCCCTCGTTCGATCACGCACCGTTCCACGCGCGGCAGGCGGCTTTCCAGCACATCCGCCATCCCGACGAATTCCTCGACGTCGTGTTCGCCGTTGACGAGCAGCACGGGCTGATGAATGTTCGACAGCTCGGGCGTCATGTCTGAGACCACAGCCGGTGCCGCTTCGTCCATCCACGGCACGCCCGCGAAATCGCAGAGGATGCGCCAATGCTCTTCCGCCCGGCACTCGACCGGATTCTCCCGGATGACGCGGAACCATTCGGATTCGTGGAACCACTCGTGGCGAGCGGCGGCGATGCCTCTCGCGCGTGCGGTTTCGCGTGCCTGCCGGATGGACGCCGCCACATAAGGTGTGGGGGCCCCCGGAATCACGGCGCCGTCGAGCACCATCGACGCAATCACATCAGGCCGGCGTCGCGCAAGGATCAGGGCAACTGCGGCACCGGTATGCGTACCCCAGAAGTGCGTGCGCGTGACACCGGCCGCATCGAGCGCCGCGCCGACCGCCTCCGCGTACTCCGCCTGACCGTAGGGGCCCGGCACGCCGGCCGATTGGCCATGGCCGGGAAGATCGATCGACAGAATCCTGTAGCGATCTCCGAAGTGCCGGATCTGCGCGCTGAAGAGGTCGCTGTTCTGCGTGAAGCCGTGAACGAGCGTGAGCCACTCGGCCGCGCCTGCGGTGCCGTGGATCTGCCAGGAACAGGGATGGGGATCTGTCATCGAAGTGGGTATCCAACCGTCGGCAAGGGCGACTCAACAGAAGAAGCATCTCGAGGAATCATCGCATACCGGTTTGCGGTGCCGGTCCGGTTGCAGCAGGAGACGCGGTCTCGCCAAGCCCGCGTACCTCGTGGCAAGAGACCCCCTCTCGAAGCGACGTCTCGATGCACGGCGTGCAAGTGCAGCATAGGCTGAAACGACCATCGCACCGTCATCGGTGGCGACACATTGCGCAGGTAGCCTTGTTGCGCCTTCCCTGCCGGGTTTCCGTGCGTGACCAGGAATCACCGGCCACGGGGCAGAGGGCCATCGGTGCCAACGAGTCCGCACGACGTGCTTGGCACCTCTCGATGAATCAGGGAGACACACAATGAATCGCTTCACCCATCTTTGCGTCGGAATCGCCTTGTCCTGCGCAGGCGCCACCCAGGCGGCCACGCTGTACGACTTTTCCTATCAGACCACGACACAGTTGCTTGCCGGGCAACTGTCAGGAACCCTGCAGGCGGACAACAACACCATCGTCGTCGATTCCATCGTCGGTACGCCGACCATGGACGGCATTCCCGTGCTTCCTCTGACCCACGTCCAGTCCATTCTCGACCTTCTCGGCGCCGCGCCTGGCAATCTGCCCGTCGTCTCGCTCGATGGCAGCCTGATGGACATCGTCGCATGCACGGACTCGAACTGCGATGAAGGTTTCGCCATTGATTCCGAAGGTGGCGCAGTCGGATTTCCGCTTTTTTACAGCGAACCGGCCTACGGTAGCCATCAGGAGTTCTACGAGGCCTCCGCCTGGTCGATCGCCGCGGCACCCGTGCCGGAACCCGAAACCTGGGCCCTCGTGGCGCTGGGTCTGCTGGGTGTAGCCGCGCGGGGAAGAAAGCGCGCCGCCTGACCGACGGATCACGCCCGGGACATTTGCCTGCGGGACTGCACGCTCCGCGGGTTCGTCCCGGCGGTCGTTCGCCGCATCACGATCAAGGACGTGGCGTCACCACTTGCGGGCGCCCCCCGTTTCCTTGACGACGCGTTTCGCGTCAGTTCGACCCCGCCTCACCGGAACATGCGGAACGACGGCACTCATTTCGACGGGTAACTCGCCGCCATCCCCGCGCGCACATCCTGCTGGAGTCCATACTGGGGCACGGGGTAGCGCAGACCATTCTTCGCGAGCGCCTCCATGCCTGCCACCGCCTTGGCGAGCAACTCAGGCGGCAGCGCCATGAGCATCTCGTCATCCAGCACCCCGCCATAGCGGCGTTCGGCGAAGCAAGGAATCGACAGACTCGGTTCGCGTGTCGCCAGAGCACGGCCCCACGAATCGGCACAGGCTGACTCGCCTACCACGCTCCAGTCGAACCGCTTGTAGCCCGACCACTGCAGGCCGTTGATGAAATACATCATCGCGCCAGGGGTGGCATAGAAGAGCGCGATGTCCGGCGGGTCGAGCCGACCGCTGGATAGCGGCGACAGCACGAGCGCCTCGTACCGTCCGTCTGGAATGCAATGCATCGCTTCCTGATGCGCCTGCGCATCGGGCTGCGTCGCGAACCAGACACCGGTCATGTGCTGGCCCGAACGCCACTCGTCGGTCTTTGCCTTGCCCAAACCCACGACCGACCTGCATTGCGCACCCACGAGATCGTCGGCCGTCACGCCCACGGTCCACCCGAGCCGGGCGCATTGCCCCACGAGTTGATCGAGCGTGTGGACGGCCTGCGGTCTGCGGATCTTGGGAATGGCTTCCATCGCTGCACGATCTTCGAACAACTTCATGCCGAAGACGTGCGAACGCAGGCGCAGGAGAGATTCGAGGGAGCGGACCAGGGCGGGGAAATCGGAGGACATGGGGCACCGGGCGAGTGGGTTCTGGACGAGAACCTGTGACTTTACCGGACTGCATACTTGAGCCCCTCAGGACCCAAGACACTCACCCGCGATGCCCATGGCGAAGCGTCGACGACGTCGAGTACGCCAGCCTGGTATAGGTGAGGCTGTTTCACCGACCGCCGTCCTCTGCAACCAATCGGTGACATTCCGTCGGGGGACCGGGAGCGGTCGTACGATCGGAAACGCCAGGAATCAGCTAGACCAGTCCGACTAGAACCCGGCGCTTTCTCCCGAACCCGGAGGCGATCTGTTAGTAGCGGCAAGGATCCTTACTCGGACCATACGTGGCCTGAGGGTCCCAACTGCACGCCTTCCATTCGACCCTCGTGTCCGCTCCATCGAAGAAGTCCGCCGGGATTGGCCGGCACTGCTTTGGCGCCCAACTGTCCAAACCCTCACTGCCGCTTGGCCCGCCAGACTTGAACCAAACGTACAGCTTCACGTTGCAGTTGTTCACCAGGAATCTCTTGTACGAACCATCACACTTGAAACCTTTGGGAACCAGTTCCATGCAGTGCGACGCATCTAACGAAGAGAATTTCTTCTCGCTTCTTGATCTCGTTCTTTCGGATCCTGGAGCGACTGTGTCTCGCGCGTTGCCCGATCGTATCTGGCTAGCTCCCCCAGAGTGCGCCTGGCTCGCCGTATTGCCGGCGGAGGACCCTGTTTGCCGTGAATCGACTGGCCTTCGCCCTGGCAGGTGTTCTACCGGTGTTCCTGGCTCTTGCCGCGCTACCTCTGCTGACGAAGTGACACCAGCAGGTCGACTGCCGGCGGTGGTCGAGGGTTTCGGTGACAGTTCCCTTTGCGCAGCAACGGCGACGTCGCTCACCGCTTGAGTTATCGCGACGGATTCCTGGGCAGACCGTGTCGCATTGTCGCCTGACGCATTGACACTTTGCTTTACGCTCTCCAGTAGCCCACGACTTCCCTCCGCGCGAAGAACAGGCGACGCGTCAGATTTGGCGTTGCCAGGCGTTCCTGGCGAAGGACTTGTAGCGCTGCGGTAGGCCCCCGCTTCCAATTCCGCCAGCTCTACGTCGAGACTAGCATCGCCTGGGCCCCGCGGACTCATGCGTGGACGATCCTTCGCGGCCTCTGATCGATCCTCGTGTCTTGACGGCTCGACAGTGCCTTCTCTGGAATCACATGTCTCGCGCGTTCCTTTCGTTGAGGTGCCATCGACTGCAGAGGGTGTGGAAACAAACTCACACTTCGGTCCAGGCTTTGCGTAGTGCTGGCCGCCTTCCTCCGCAACAACCTCCGGCTCGAACAAGCGGGCCCACTCCGATGGGCACTTAGAGTTCATCTGCGCAAAGATCTGATGCCGAATCGCCGTCGATCCAGATGCGCCGCGAACGATGTCTCGGGACGCTTCGTTGCAGGCAGGCGAATCGAAGTACAAGAACTCCGTCTTTCGCTTCGTCCACGCATCGATGTCTGCTCGATCGCCCTTTGGAAGCGGATAACTGGCCTTGTACCGTTTGTTCATCTGTTCCAAGGCAATCTGGAACTCTGGATCTCCGTTCTTGAGCAGATTGCTGGAGGCCTCGCAAGCCTTGAACCTGTCTGGCGAGGTAAGGACAAGCTTTCCTTTCACCCTGGAAACCATCCCAAGCCATTCGCTGCCAGTACAGTTCGCCCTGAGATCATCTCGAGCCTTTCGCATCTTCTCCAGCAGCGCCCAAATGGGTTGCAGGCGTGCTTCATCGTCGGGGAACTTGGTGTAGAAGCCTCGGTCCAGTGGACCCAACTGCGAACTCCCGTCCATCGACGACAGTGTTCCTGCAGAGCACTCTAGCGCGGAGACCGAGAGCAGCAGAGTGCCACACCACACCCTGAACACAGCGGGGATAGTGCTACCCACGCATGACTCACGTAGTGCCAGCGAAACACTCCCGCTTGTAGTGCGGGCCTCGTACGCTGGACGCGAAACAGGAGAAAAGAGGTCAGACGCCGGCATGTTCGTAAGGAATTGGACAGATCGACACGATGCCAGGGAGAAGATCGAGTCTTGATAGAACCGAAATAGACCCTTCAACGGCGCGGCATCACTTGACGCGATTCTTCTCGTATAGCTGCTTCAATGCGGCCACCAGAGATGCTTGGTCGGTGACATCAACGGCGATCCTCTGCTCGGCGTACTCGATCCAAGCCCCATCGAGATTCTTGAGGCTCGGTGTGATGGTGCGGAGAAACTCCTGGCCCGACTTGTTGGTTGCATCCGCTATGGCCATAAAGCCGTCTTGCTGCAGGCTGGTCAATTCTGCCAGAGAGGCGTCCGGACCGGCCGCTGTCATCGCACCCAAGGAAAGCAATGCGGAACCCAGTGCCGCTGACATTTCCTTGTTCACGCCGGAAAAACTCGCATCACGTACCTTCCGTACCGAGACTCCATACGTGCCAGAAAGAATCCCTCGTGCGAGTTCATGATCACGACGAACTCGGACTCGGGTCTCGGAGGCGAGCAGCTTCCTTACAATCGCAATGTTGGTCTTGTCGGCCTCCGTGAGAGTCATGCCGCTCGCCACGCGTTCGGCGAGGCTAGAGTCGAACTGTTCTAGGTAGCGAACATTGACGTCGCTGTGTGCCGCCTGCGGTGCGACTTGCTCACCAACCTGGGAAGCGATACGCGCGAAGTTCTCTATGTAGGGATGGGCAATGGTGTCATCCGCCTCCGCAGGTGTCGCAGGACGGCTGCGCTTCACATAGTCCGGCATAGTGCTGCCGGTCATGCCCTGGCTGACGCTCCACACAAACGGGAATAGAACGGTGCGATCTCGAGTCGGTGGGAGAGTGGGGTCGCCGTACGCCCGTAAGTCGACGAACTTCTTGAGTGTGGCTCTATCGAGATACCAAACTGGCTTCTTCGGGAATTCGCTTCCGGACGCGACGCATTCACCAGAACTGGTCCACACAATGGTGGGGTCGATTTCGGAGGCCGACCCTGCAAAGAGTCCGCAGTTCTTTCCGCTCAGCGAGGCGGGCGTTCGGACGGAGAACGTGAAGGTTTCGTTGACGAACGGGTACGGTCCACCCTGAGGCGCGGCGATGTCGAATCGTATCGCCACCGGAAGGGACGACTGAACTAGAGATCGCTCCGTTGGCTGACCAGCATCATTGAGGGTGATGATCTGAGGCTCCAGAATCACCTGTGCCGCCGGTAGCGCGTGCCTCAGGGCCATGTACGCTTCGGCCGCGAAGTATGTGGATGCGATCGGAAGACCGCCAGTAATGTCTACTTTAGGGCTGAGTTCCTCGTCGTCGTACACCGAGCCGATAGCCGCGCGATAGAAGGTCTGGCTGAACTGATCGACGGCGGTACGCGCCTTTGGATCGATCGCCGCGGGCCAGTTCACCGACACCACCAGCCCGGCACCTGCTTCGGGAGACGCAGTCGCAGGTACTGCACGCAAGTGTGGTGGTATCTCCCGCAAGTAGTTCGTTTGAACGCATCCGACCAGCAAAATCATCATGACGAGGATAGCTGCATCGAGGCGAAACTTTGGCATGGTTGTCCTCACCTTGGTGTTAGCAGGATTATGAAATGCCGATTCACTTTCAACCTCGCGAAGCAGAAAACTGTGGCGCAGTTGCGCTTGCAGTGCTCCCTGTCGACCATGAATAGAGCGGAACAGCCGCCTTCGAACACTCGAATCCCCGAGAACCGGGCCCGAGAATGTCGCCGTGCCAAGACTCGTCGGTTGTTAGACCTCAATGGACTGATTGCGATTGAAGGCACCCGCAGTCATCGTTGGTACTTCAACGGCCTGTCAGTTCACCAGCGCAGCCAACGGCACCCGGCCGTAGCGGGGCCGCCTGATGACGATCAGACCAAGCACCGCCAGCGCGCCCAATCCAAGCATGTCTGGCTCAGGAACCGCACGAACGTCGCTCGCCGTGATGTAGTAAGCCTGCGCCCATAAGCCCCGGGAGAGACCCGTGTCTCCGACCACGAAGCCGATCTCCAGCATCATTGCGGCCAAATCAGCCGGATTGTCGAAGACCCCGCCACGGTACAGAAGGGTGTATTGGTCCTCGCTGGAGAACGGGATACCGAATTTTTGTCCCGACTGGCTACCTTGCGTCAGGGTGGCCCACCCCTCATTCTCGCTTCCGATCTGGAACATCGAGACCGCGATTCCCTTGATCTCGATGGAGGGTCCCAAATAGCTCTGCAGTGCCTCGATGTCCAGGAACAGACTGCAGCCGAGCCGGCACGGCGAACCTGGCAGGGTCGGGACGACGAACTGATTCGAATCGATGCCCGCGATGAAAATGTTCGGATTGATTGCGGCGAGCGAGTTGTTGATGTCGTCATTGGTGAATGGGTGCAGGGCAAGCCCATGCGCGGACAGAAGATCGGCAGGCAGCGTGCGGTCATCGAACGGACCGGCGTCGTAGTACGACCCCGCGTACGTCGTGCTCGCCACCGGCAAGAGCGCGGCTATCGATACCGGGGCGCAGATCAAGCTGCACCCAACAAGGGTCAGGAGCAATGCAACACGGCCAGCCAGCGTCTCCATGGTCAGGTTCCTTGGATCAGGTCTCCGGTGGCGCCGATCGGCGTCGTTTCTCGCGGTTCGATTCGATGGGGCGAACCTGTGCGCGACACGTGGGGCCGACGCGCGGTGTCGAGATTCTCGCTTACAGGGTCGCTGCATGCATCACCCGCGCGGGTGACGCACGACACAATCCGGTCAAAGCGACTTCGTTGGGACGACAGGGCCTTCGTCGGTGGCAAGTGTCTCCGCAACCCCCGAGTCATCACCCGATTTGGTGATGGGTCCGCCTTCCGGATGGCAGATCATTCTGGTAAAAGTGGCAAGAAGAGGAGCGGCCGGTTCTCTGCCCGGAGGATCGAGAATCGCATGCCAGGCGCTTCGCCAGCAGGTGCAGCGCCTCGCCCGAACGCGATCGCAAGTCACAAGTCGCAGGTTGCCTTTTTCAGGGTGGCCGGTGGATGGAGACTTGCGCTGATTGGAGGGTCCCTTGGAACGTCTGAGCAGCACGATAGGCAAGATCTACGATGCGGCGCTGGCTCCGGAACTCTGGCAGCCGGTGGTGAAGGAAATCGTGGATGCCGTTTCGGCCGATTCCGGTCAGCTCTTCACGCCTTTCGACGATGCCGGCCGTGGCGGTTTCCACATCAGCGAAGGCATCGGCGATACCTTCGTTCGACAGTACAAGGACAAGTATCACGCCCACGATGTCTGGACACAGGCCCTTCAGGACAAGGGCTTGTGCGTTTCGGGCACGGTGGTCACCGACAAGGACCTGGTACCCCACAGAGAACGACGAAGTCGATCTATTTCAAGGAATTTCTCAAACCGGCCCACGCGTCTCGCCTGTGCGCCTCCGTGATCTTCGGGCCGGACGCTGCGGGTCTGCGTGTCACGTTCTTGTCGACATACCGCGGTGAGGAGAATGGCTCGTTCAGCCCGCGTGCCAAGCAGTGGATGCAACTGCTGAGCCCTCACGTGTCGCGCTCTCTGGGAATGTCCTACCGGCTTCAGGATGCGTCGTTCCGGATTGCAACAACTCAGGCCGCGCTGGATCGCATCCGCTCCGGGGTTCTGCTCGTGGATGCCAGCGGCGCAGTGTCTTTCTTCAACCGGGCCGCAGGCGAGTTGCTCAACGCCACCAAGGCGATCGGGCTTCACCGGCGATCGGACGGCCGGGACGAATTGCTGTGTCTGCGCCCTGCAGTCAACGCAGCTCTAGGCAACGCCATCATCGGTTCTCTGCGAACGCACAGCGCGTCGGCAGAAAACTTCTCGAAGGCGCTCCACGTGCCCCGGGGGGAAGGAGAGCCTCCCTTGCTGCTCAACTTCTCGCCGTTGCCCATCGAGAACTCGTTTGGAATCGGAACCGTGAGCCCGGCGGCGATCGTGTTCATTTCTGACCCCGCGCGGCCGCTCAGGGTGGACGAGGTTCTCCTGCGAGACCTGTATCGACTGACGCCTACCGAGATCGCGGTGGTTCGCCTTGCCTGCATCGGCCATACGGCGCCGGAGATCGCGGCGGAACGGGGGGTGAATGTGGAAACCGTGCGTACGCAGCTCAAGCGCGTCTACTCGAAGACCGGTACGAGCAGTCAGGCGGCGCTCGTTCGGCTTGTCTACGGATTATCGAGCGGCGGTTGATGCTGTCGGATCGGTTGAACGGCGTTGGCGCGGGGCGAGTTTGCGGGTTGGAGTGGCGCTGCGCCCATCCTCATCCTGTCCTTCTCCTTGAAGGAGAAGGTACCTGCGAAGTGGCGGCGTCACCCGAGAAGACCGGCCTCCCGACGCCTGCATCCTTCGTGACCCATCCTCATCCTGTCCTTCTCCTTGAAGGAGAAGGGACCTGCTCAGTGGCGGGCGTCACCGAGGGCTAGCCTCCTGTCGCCTGCGTCCTCCTGACCCATCCTCATCCTGTCCTTCTCCTTGAAGGAGAAGGGACCTGCTGCGAGCGATGTCTTCGCAGCGCTCGACAGAGTCCATCTGGCCCATTCACCGCAGTTGTTCTCTGCCCGCTCTGAAGGGGGATGGCCGCCGGTCACGCCCCCAATTCGATCAACAGGTCCTTCGCAGCCACTGCGTCGCCGGGCTTCACGTGCACAGCCCTCACGTGGCAGTCCCGCTCGGCCCGGATCACGCTCTCCATCTTCATCGCCTCGATGGACAGCAGCGGGTCGCCCTTCTTCACGGCCTGGCCGGCCTTCACCGGCACCAGGACCACGCTGCCGGGCATGGGCGCACCGATGTGATCGGTGTTGCCATCCTCAGCCTTCGAGCGCTGCTTCACGGCTGCGGCCACGCCGGCCTTGGGAATGCGCACGACGCGGGCCTGGCCGTTCAGTTCGAAGAACAGCCGGACCTGGCCCTCTTCGTCCATGTCCGCACGTCCTTGCAGACGGATGACCAGCGTCTTGCCCCGGTCGATGTCCACGGCCACCTCGTCGCCATCCTTCATGCCCTGGAAGAACACCGGCGTGGGCAGCACCGACACGTCGTCGTAGTGCCGCAGGTGCTTGGCGAAATCGGTGAAGACCTTGGGGTACATGAGATACGACGCGAGGTCCGTGTCGCTCAGCTTCCGGCCGGCGGAGTGTTCAGCCTCGGCTCGCACTGCATCCAGATTCGCGGGAGGAAGATAGGCTGCGACGCGGCCCTGCACCGGCTTGTCGCCTTTCAACACGCGCTGGGTGATGGCCTCCGGGAAACCGTCGGGCGGGAAGCCCAGCTCGCCCTTCAGCATGGACACCACCGACTCGGGGAAGGCGATCTCGCGCGAAGCATCGAGCACGTCTTCCGGCGTCAGATCGTTCGCCACCATGAACAGCGCCAGGTCGCCCACCACCTTGGAGGTGGGCGTGACTTTCACGATGTCACCGAAGAGCTGGTTGACTTGCGCGTAGGCGCGAGCCACTTCCGGCCAGCGATGCTCGAGGCCCATGGCCCGAGCCTGCTCGCGGAGGTTGGTGTACTGGCCGCCGGGCATCTCGTGCAGGTACACGTCGGAGGTCCCGGAACGCATGTCCGCCTCGAAGGGCGCGTAGTGCCTGCGCACGCCTTCCCAGTAAGTCGACAGCGACTTCAGCGATTCGAGATCGACGTCCGGTTCGCGGTCGGTCCCCTCCAGCGCGGCCACGATGGAGCCGAGGTTGGGCTGCGAGGTGAGGCCGCTCATCGCGTCCAGCGCGCCGTCCACGGCGTCGACGCCGGCCTCGATGGCCGCGAGCACGCTCGCCGCCGCGATGCCGCTCGTGTCGTGCGTGTGGAAGTGGATGGGCAGACCGACTTCCTGCTTGAGCGCGGTGACGAGCGCACGCGCGGCGCGCGGCCGGCAGACCCCCGCCATGTCCTTGATGCCCAGCACCTGCGCGCCGGCGCGCTCCAGCGCCTTGGCCATGTCGACGTAGTACTTGAGGTTGTACTTGGGCCGTGAGCTATCGAAGAGATCGCCCGTGTAGCAGATGGCCGCCTCGCACACCGCGCCGGATTCGCGCACGGCGTCGATGGCCACCCGCATGTTCTCCACCCAGTTGAGCGAATCGAACACGCGGAAGATGTCGATGCCCTCCTTCGCCGCCTGCTGCACGAAGTAGCGCACGACGTTGTCGGGGTAGTTCGTGTATCCCACCGCGTTGGAGGCCCGCAGCAGCATCTGGAAGCAGACGTTGGGAATCGCTTCGCGCAGCAAGGCCAGCCGGTGCCACGGATCCTCCTTGAGGAACCGCAGCGCGACATCGAACGTGGCGCCGCCCCAGCACTCCAGCGAGAACAGGCCCGGCGCCATCCGCGCGTAGTACGGCGCGATGGGCAGCATGTCGTGCGTGCGCATGCGCGTGGCGAACAGCGACTGGTGAGCATCGCGCATCGTGGTGTCGGTCAGCAGCACGCGCTGCGAATCCTTCATCCACTTCGCAAAGCCGTCGGCGCCCAGTTCCTTCAGCTTGTCGCGGGAACCCTTGGGGATTTCGCGCGACGGCCGGCCGCGCGGCAATTGCGCCGGACCGTGCGTGGTGTCGTCCTTGCGCCGGCGCTTCATCTCCGCGTTGCCATTCACGACCACATCGCCGATGAAGCGCAACAGCTTGGTGGCACGGTCGCGCCGGTGGGAGAACCGGAACAGCTCCGGCGTTTCGTCGATGAAGCGGGTGATGCACTCGCCGCTCACGAACTGCGGATGGCGGATGACGTTCTCGAGGAACTGCAGATTGCTCGACACCCCACGGATGCGGAACTCGCGCAGCGCGCGATCCATCCGGGCAATCGCCTCTTCCTTGTTGTGGCCCCACGATGTGACCTTCACCAGCAGCGAGTCGTAGTAGGGCGTGATCACCGCGCCGCTGTATGCCGTGCCCGCGTCGAGCCGGATGCCGAAACCGGCGGCGCTGCGATACACCGAGATCCGCCCATAGTCGGGCGTGAACTGGTTCTCGGGATCTTCGGTCGTCACTCGGCACTGCAAGGCAGCGCCGTTGATCCGCAGCTCGTTCTGCGCCGGTACGTAGGAATCCGGCTCGCCGATCCGGGCACCTTCGCTGATCCGGATCTGTGCCTTGACGATGTCGACACCGGTGATCTGCTCGGTCACCGTGTGCTCGACCTGGATCCGCGGGTTGACTTCGATGAAGTAGAACCTGCCCGTGTCCGCATCCATCAGGAACTCGACGGTCCCCGCGTGCGTGTAGTTCGCGCCGCGGGCGAGCGACAGTGCCGACTCGCACAGTTCGGCGCGCTGAGCGTCCGAGAGGTAAGGCGCGGGCGCCCGCTCGACCACCTTCTGGTTGCGCCGCTGCACGGAACAATCGCGCTCGAACAGGTGGACGAGATTCCCGTGCTTGTCGCCCATCACCTGGACTTCCACGTGGCGCGCCCGGCGCACCAGCTTCTCCAGATATACCTCGTCGTTGCCGAAGGCTGCGAGCGCCTCGCGCCGGGCCACTTCCAGGTGGTGGAACAGATCGGCCTCGGACTCGACGACACGCATTCCGCGGCCACCCCCGCCCCAGCTCGCCTTGAGCATCAGGGGGTAGCCGACTTCGGCCGCCATGCGCCGCGCGTCGTCGAAGTCCGCCGGGAGCGCTCCGGTCGCCGGCACGACGGGAACGCCCATCTTCTCGGCCAGATTCCTGGCCGCCACCTTGTTGCCAAGCAGTCGCATCACCTCGGGCTTGGGCCCGATGAAAGTGATGCCGGCTTTCCCGCAGGCCTCGGCGAAGTCGGGGTTCTCGGACAGAAAACCGTAGCCGGGGTGGATGGCATCGACCTTCGCCTCGACGGCGATCCTCAGGACGTCCTCGATATCCAGATAGGCCTGGATGGGCTTCTTGCCCGCGCCGACCAGGTAGCTTTCATCCGCCTTGAAACGGTGGAGCGCGAAACGGTCCTCGTTGGAGAAGATGGCGACGGTGCGGATCCCCATCTCGGCGGCCGCGCGCATGACGCGAATGGCGATTTCCGAGCGGTTGGCGACGAGCAGGCTGCGAATGGTCTTCATGGGCGCTGTAAATGTTCTGGAGACGTGCGCGTCCGAGGGCGTCCGACGGCTCCCCGATCATAGCCCGATTGGCGCAGTGCAGCATCGATTCGTCACCGATTTGCACTGGGGAAAGGGCGATTCCGTTTTCCCGGCCGGGCCTGCAAGGCAGACGGATGGCCGCTCACCCAAAAAAAAGCCCGTTCCATGAGGAACGGGCCAGAGACCGGAATTGCGATCGCCGGAGAAAGACCGGAGGCCAGGCCCCCGGTCACTCTCCCGGGTCTTACGCGGACAGCTGGTCGCCCAGCGGCAGATTGCGGATGCGCTTGCCGGTGGCCGCGTAGATGGCGTTGTAGAACGCGGGCGCGAACGGCGGAACGCCGGGCTCACCCACACCGCTGGAAGGCGTCTCGATGCCATGCGGCATGATGTGGACGCGCACATCCATCGCGCCCTCACCGATCCGCAGCACCTTGTAGTCGCCGAAGTTGCTCTGCTGCACGCGGCCGTTCTTGAAGGTGATGTTGGTGTGCTTGGCGATGGTCAGACCCATCACGGCGGCACCTTCCACCTGCGAACGGAAGCGCTCCGGGTTGACCACGAAGCCGGCATCGAAGGCGGTGTCGACACGCGGCACGCTCACGTTGCCGTCCTTGTCCACGGCCACTTCCACCACCGTCGCGACGTAGGACAGGAAGGACCGCTGGCAGGCGATGCCCAGGGCGTGTCCGGCCGGCAGCTTCCTGCCCCAACCGGCTTCCTTCGCGGCGCGCTCGACCACGGCGCGCAGACGGCCGGTGTCGATCGGATAGGTACCCCACGGATCGCCGTAGTTCCACAGTTCCTGCGTGACCGTCTTGCGCGGATCGACGATGCGGGCGGGCCCGATCATCTCCAGCAGGAAGTCCTTCGGATCCTTGCCCAGTTCGGCAGCCAGTTCGGCCACCATGGACTGCATCGCGAAGGCGTGCGGAATGTTGTTCACCGAACGGAACCAGCCAATCCGGGTCTTGGCGACCGCCTCACCCGTTTCCAGGCGCAGGTTCGGCACGTCGAACGGCGTGTCGATCAGGCCCAGGCCCAGTTCCAGGGCGCTCTCGCGCTTGGGATCGGGCATGAAGTTGGACATGAGCGAGGGAGAGACGCTGCGCTGCCGCCAGGCGATGACCTTGCCGCTCGCATCCAGGCCGGCCGTGACGTTCTGGTAGGACACCGAGTGGTAGTAGCCGTGCTGGATGTCGTCTTCACGCGTCCACACCACCTTGACCGGCTGGCCGTCCATCGCGCGCGACAGGAGAGCCGCTTCCACCGCGAAGTCGCACTTGGACTTGCGGCCGAAGCCGCCGCCCAGCAGCGTGACATTCACGGTGACATCGTCTTCCTTCATGCCCAGGGCACCGGCGATCACGCCGCGCGTTCCGCCCGGGCTCTGCACGCAGGCCCACACCTCGGCCTTGCCGCCCTTGATCTGGCAGACCGCTGCCGGCGGTTCCATCGTGGCGTGGTGGCCGTGCGGAATGTAGTAGTCGCGCTCGATGACCTTGGCAGCGCCTTTGATCGCGGCGTCGAAGTCGCCTTCGTTGCGCTCGATCTTGCCCTGCTTGTGGGCCGCCGCCGCCATGGCTTCCTTGAAGTTGTCGGAATCGTAGTCGGCGTTGGGACCATCGTCCCACTGCACGTTCAGCGCTGCACGGCCCTTCTGCGCCGCGTAGGTGCTGGTCGCGATCACCGCCACGCCGCCCAGGGGGGCGAACACGGCAGGCATGGGGGTCGGGGCAATGAACACCACCTTCTTGACGCCGGGCACGGCCATGGCGGCCGCCTCATCCCACTTGACCGCCTTGCCCAGCACGACCGGGGGACGCTCGATGGTGGCGAACAGCATGCCGGGGACGCGGACGTCCTGGGCGTAGATCGCCTTGCCGGTGGTGATGTTGTGCAGATCGGTGATCTGGACCTTGCCCTTGCCGATGTAGCGGAACTGGGAAGGATCCTTCAGTTCCACGTCGCGCTGCTTCGGCGTGGGCAGCGCTGCCGCCTTGGTCGCGAGTTCGCCGAAGCCGAGCGACTTGCCGCTGGGCAGGTGAACAACCTTGTGGTTCTGCGCCCGGACTTCGGTATCGGGAACGCTCCAGGTCATGGCCGCAGCGGTCTCGAGCATCTTGCGGGCAGCAGCGCCGCAGGTGCGCATCGGCTGGACGAAGTGACGGATGCTGCGCGAGCCGTCCGTGTCCTGGTTGCCGTACTTCTTTTCGTCGCCGGGGGCCTGGACGATCTTGACCTTGGCCCAGTCGGCTTCCATTTCGTCGGCCACGACCATCGGCAGGCTGGTGCGCGAACCCGTACCCATTTCCTGACGGTGCGTGACGATGGTCACGGTTCCGTCCGGAGAGACGGACACGAAGACGTGCGGATCCCACACCACGCCGCCGGGCATGCCGCCCGCGCCGGTGTCGTACTGGTTGACGTGACCGCCGTCGGCCATGGCATCGCGCGGGAGGAACTGTCCGGCGAGGACCAGACCACCGCCCGACACGATGCCCTTGAGGACGTCGCGACGGCTGACGTTCTTGAGAATGGGTTGATCAGCGTACTGTTGGAAGTTCATCTCAGGCCTCCTGCGACGCGGTCTTGACGGCGGCGAAGATGCGCTGATAGCAGCCGCAGCGGCAGATGTTGCCGGCCATCATCTCGTTGATCTGCGCATCGCTCGGCTTCTTGTTCTGGTTGAGCAGACCGGCCGCCTGCATGATCTGGCCGGGCTGGCAGTAACCGCACTGGGGCACGTTGTGCGCGCGCCAGGCCTTCTGCACCGGGTGATTGCCGTCGGGAGACAAGCCTTCGATGGTCGTGACGGACTGGCTCGACACTTCGCTCATCGGCGTGACACAGCTGCGAACGGCCTTGCCGTTCACGTGCACGGTACAGGCGCCGCACAGGCCGACGCCGCAGCCGAACTTGGTACCGGTGAGACCCAGCTCATCGCGCAGATACCACATCAGCGGCATCTGCGGGTCCCCGTTGAAACTCTGATTCTGCTTATTGACCTGTACATCCATGACTATCCTCCCAGTGGTCGTGAGGTGTGCTACTTCGCTTTCCTGTCTGTTATGGCGCGAGACTGTGTGATCGGTCCTGTGCGTCGAACGTCAGACGACAGGCACCATACCATAGGCATCGACGCTGTCCAGTATTAACGCAAGCCCAATGACGGCGGGCATTTCCCGTCGATCAGCGGTCCCGCACGATGACGTATGCGGATGCCCGACACGACGGCCTTGCGCTGCATTGCAACACGCGCCCACCGTGCCATCGGCAATGCGGCCCGCCCACTCGTCTGGTTAACTCCACCACGAACGATGGTGCATTGCGGGATGTTCAACGAATCCGAGCGTGGGGAACGCTGTCGGTTACACCAGCCCGTCGCCGGTGCGTCACATTCCGCTGCTGTCGAACGTATGCTCGTATACCATCGGCGCGCCACGGTGCCGGAGCATTGCCCGGACCGCCCCGGAACAAGACCTTCGAGGAAGATGACGATGAAACGAAGCATCGCGGCCGCCGTCCTGGCCGGAATCGCCGCCCACGCGCCCGCGGCCGACCAGATCAAGATCGGATTCATGAGCACGCTTTCCGGGCCCTCCGCGGCGCTGGGCATCGACATCCGCGACGCCTTCAACCTGGCGCTCAAGGCCAACGGCGGCAAGCTGGGCGGCCTGCCCGCGGAAGTCATCGTCGCGGACGACCAGATGAACCCCGACACCGGCAAGCAACTCGCGACACGGTTGCTCAAGAAGGACCGCGTCGACGTGGTGACCGGTATCGTGTTCACGAACGTGATGCTGGCCGTCAATCCCGCCGTGATGGAGAACCAGACCTTCATGGTAAGTGCGAACGCCGGCCCCGGTGCGCTCTCGGGCGAAGGCTGCAATCCCTACTTCTACGCAGCCTCCTGGCAGAACGATGGTTACCACGAGGCCGCCGGGCAGTTCGCCACCAGCAAAGGCTACAAGTCGGTCGTCCTGCTCGCGCCGAACTACCCCGCGGGCAAGGATGCGCTCACCGGCTTCAAGCGCCTCTTCAAGGGCCAGGTCATCGACGAGATCTACACCAAGCTGGGCCAGCTCGACTTCGCCGCGGAGCTGGCGCAGGTGCGCGCTGCGAAGCCCGAAGCCGTGTACATCTTTCAGCCGGGCGGGATGGGCATCAACTTCATCAAGCAGTGGGTGGCCGCAGGGCTCAACAAGCAGATGGTGCTCGTGACACCCGGCTTTTCCGCCGACGAGGACGTGATCAAGGCCGTGGGCGAACCCATGCTGGGCATGTACAACACGGCGCACTGGGCGCACGACCTGGGCAATGCGGAGAACCGCAAGTTCGTGGCGGACTTCCAGAAGGAATACGGCCGCACGCCCACCGTCTACGCGGCGCAGGGCTACGACACGGCGCGGATGCTCGACGCCGCAGTGCGCGACGCGAAGGGGAAGATCGAGGACAAGGCCGCGTTCGGCAAGGCGCTCGCCGCGGCAAACTTCAAATCGGTGCGTGGCGAGTTCAAATTCAACGTCAATCACTTCCCCATCCAGAACTACTACCTGCGCCAGATCTGGAAGGACCCGTCGGGGCGCATCACGAACAAGCTCGTGAGCACGGTGCTCACGAACCATCCGGACGCCTATGCCCCGGCATGCAAGATGAAGCCGTGGTAACGGCATAGCGAGCACAGGGTGGGGGAGCTGCTCGCCGGTTCCCGCATTTCGCCAGCAATTCATGGATGTCGTCCTCATCTTCGAGCAAAGCCTCAACGGATTGCAGTTCGGCCTCATGCTGTTCCTGCTCGCCGCCGGGCTGACGCTCGTCTTCGGCATCATGGACATGATCAATCTCGCCCACGGCTCGCTGTACATGGTCGGCGCCTATCTCGCCGCGACCATTGCCGCCGCATCGGGTTCGTTCGTGATTGCGGTCATCGGGGCCATGGCGGGGACCGCCGTGGTTGGTGTCCTGCTCGAACTCACGCTGTTGCGGCGGCTGTACCAGCGTGATCACCTGCACCAGGTGCTCGCGACCTTCGGGCTCATCCTCATGAGCAACGAGGCCGTCCGGATGATCTGGGGGCCGGAGGCGCTGTCCATCGACATGCCGGCCGCGCTGGCGGGTCCGGTCGAACTGGGCGGAGGTCTCGTCTATCCAGCCTACCGCCTCATGATCATCGGCGTGGGCGTCGCTGTCGCCGTGCTGCTGTACCTGCTGGTTGCCAGGACGAAGCTCGGCATGCTCGTGCGCGCCGGTGCTTCCAACCGTGAAATGGCGCGCGTGATGGGTGTTCGCGTGAGTGTGGTGTTCACGGCCGTCTTCGCGATCGGGGCCGCGCTGTGTGCGCTCGCCGGCGCGATGCTCGGTCCCCTCCTCGCCGTGCAGGTGGGCATGGGCGAGAGCATTCTCATTCTCGCCTTCGTCGTCATCGTGATCGGCGGCATCGGCTCGGTGCGCGGTGCGTTCGTCGGCGCCCTGCTGGTCGGCACGGTGGACACCATCGGCCGCACCTTCCTGCCCATGTCGCTCCGCGCGGTCCTGCCGCCGCAGATCGCAGGGACCCTGGGACCGGCCCTGGCATCGATCCTCATCTACGTGCTCATGGCGGCGGTGCTGTTTTGGCGGCCGCGCGGTCTGTTCCCTGCCCGTGGCTGACGTTCGCACCTCCGCCGTCGGCCTGCATCAGCCATGGCAGCTGCGGGTGGTGATCCCTGTCATCGCGGCGCTCTGCCTTCTGCCGGCGCTTCTTGCCTGGCTCGACGAACCCTTCTATCTGGTGCTGGCAAGCCGCGTGATGATCTACGCGCTGGCGGCGACGAGCCTCAACCTGCTCGTCGGGTTCGGGGGCATGGTGAGCTTCGGACACGCGGCGTACTTCGGCGCAGGTGCATACGTGGTGGGGATCGCGTCCGCGCACGGGCTGCAGTCGGCCTGGATCGCGTGGCCGCTCGCCTGCGCGTGGGCGGGGCTGGCGGCGCTGGTGATCGGAGCGATCAGCCTGCGGACGCGCGGCGTGTACTTCATCATGATCACCCTGGCCTTCGCACAGATGACGTACTACGTGTTCATCTCGCTGAAGGATTACGGCGGGGAGGATGGTCTGCCGCTGACGGCCCGCTCCGCCGTCGGCTTCGGCCTGAACCTCAAGTCCGACCTGACGTTCTACTACGTGACGCTCGCCGTCGTGGCCGCTGCGATCGGCGTGCTGTGGCGGGTGGTGAACTCCCGGTTCGGCCGTGCGTTGCAGGGCGTGCGCGAGAACGAGTCGCGCATGGAAGCCAGCGGATATCCCGTGTTCCGGATCCGGCTCGCCGCCTTCGTGATCGCGGGCGCGGCGGCCGGACTCGCGGGCGCCCTGGCGGCCAATCAGAACGACATGGCGAGCCCCGCGTTCCTCAACTGGACCCAGTCCGGGATGCTGCTGATCATGGTGATCCTCGGCGGACTCGGCCGGTTTCTCGGCCCCGCGCTGGGGGCCATGGTGCTGCTGGTGCTCGAGGAAGTCATCTCCGGTCACACCCTCCACTGGCAGTTCTACGTCGGCGCGGTGCTTGTGGCGGTCGTGCTGTTCGCGCCGGACGGGCTCGCCACACTGGTGCGGAGGAACCGGAGTGACTGAGGCGCTCCGGCTCGATGCCCTGGTGAAGCGCTTCGGCGGGCTCGTCGCCACCGACCACGTGACTCTTTCCGTAGCCGCCGGCGGAATCCACGCGCTGATCGGTCCGAACGGCGCCGGCAAGACCACCCTCATCCATCAGATTTCCGGGGCTCTCCGCTCGGACGAAGGCACAGTCACGTTGGAAGGCCACGACATCACGGCCCTGTCGATGCACGAGCGCGTCCGCGCGGGGCTCGCCCGCTCCTACCAGCTCACCAGCCTGTTTCGCCGCTTCAGCGTCGCCGACAATCTCGCACTGGCCGTGCAGGCTCGCACGGGATCGAGCTTCCGGTTCTGGCGTCAGGCGCGATTCGATCGGGCTCCGCTCGAGGAAGCCGCGCGGATCGCTGCCCGCATCGATCTGTCGGATCGCCTCGACGTCGCCGCCGGTGCGCTCGCCCATGGCGAGCAACGCCGGCTGGAAATAGGCCTGGCGCTGGCGACGCGGCCCCGCGTCCTGCTGCTTGACGAACCGCTTGCGGGCCTCGGCCCGGAGGAATCCGCCCGCATGGTGACCCTCGTTTCCGCCCTGCGCGGAGAATGCACCCTGCTGCTGGTGGAGCACGACATGGACGCCGTCTTCCGTCTGGCCGACCGCATCTCGGTGCTCGTGTCCGGGAAGATCGTGGCGACTGGCACACCCGCGGAGATTCGCACGAACGCCGAGGTGAAGCGTGCCTATCTGGGCGACGAGCTGGACGAGCCTGCGGCGCTCGGAGTGCCGTCGTGACACCGATGCTGGAACTCTCCGGCGTCCACAGCGGCTACAGCGGCACGGAGGTGCTGTTCGGCCTCAATCTGACCGTCACCCAAGGCGAGGTCGCCACCCTGCTCGGCCGCAATGGCATGGGCAAGACGACGACGTTGCGCACGATTCTCGGCCTGCTGCCCTGCCGAGAGGGCAGCATCCGGTTCTGCGGCGAGCGCATCGACGGCACGTCCACGGAAGCCATCGCGCGCGCCGGCATCGCACTCGTGCCGGAGGGCCGGCAGATCTTTCCCAATCTGACCGTGGAGGAGAATCTTGTCGCCTTCGCCTCCAACCGCCACCGCGCGGCCGGGCCATGGTCGGCGTCCCGGGTCTACGCGCTGTTTCCGCGTCTGGCGGAGCGCAGGGGCAACATGGGCAACCAGCTTTCGGGGGGAGAGCAGCAGATGCTCGCCATCGGCCGCGCGCTGATGACCAACCCGAAGCTGCTCATCCTGGACGAGGCCACGGAGGGTCTCGCGCCGCTGGTGCGCGAAGAGATCTGGCAATGCCTGCACACGCTGCGCACCCAGGGACAGAGCATCCTGGTCATCGACAAGTACGTCACCCGTCTCATCGCGCTGGCCCAGCACCATACCCTCATCGAGCGTGGCCGGGTCGTATGGCAAGGTTCGTCGGCCGAGTTGGATGCGGACCACACCGTCTGGCACCGCTATCTCGGGGGTGTGAACCCGGTCGGATGAACCGATCGAGCCGCGTCTTCGGGAAAGCCTCGTTCTTGACCCAGGACGTAGCAATTGCTACGCTTCCTCCAGTCCACCGAATTCAGCATCGACAAGGTCCGGATCTTGGAAGCGCTTCACCCGTCACCGTCCACGGCAGACATTCACTCGCGCGAATCCCGCACGCGGCTCGCCGCGATGGTGAGCCGCCTGCTGGAACACTGGCGGCTTCCGGCGACCGAACAGGCGGAGCTTCTCGGGTTGTCGGCAGGCAACCGCTCGACCCTGGCTCGTTATCGCCGGGGTGAACCGCTGGCCGACAGCCGCGACCTGCTGGACCGCGCCGGTCATCTGCTGGGCATCCACAAGTCGCTGCGGATCCTCTTCCCGCATGACCGCGACCTCGCCTATCGCTGGATGAGTACGCCCAACCGTCTGCTGGGCGCCCGCCCCGTGGACATCGTGATCCAGCATGGCTTCGAAGGCCTGTTGTCGATCCGGCGCTATCTCGATCACGAGCGCGGGACGTGACCCTGCGCGTTCCGCAGGCGGAAACCGTCGACTTCGACGCCGATCTGATCCGCAACATCAAGGGCATCCGGACCTCCCAGGATCTCTTCGACGACCTGTCTTCCTCGCCCGCCGACTGGACCCTCGCGATCGCCGTCGAGCAGGAATCCAACGCCGCCACGCACCAGGCGCTCATCCATCGCCCGTTCGACTACGGCGTCGCCGTGGCCTACGTCTTCGACCCGTCGCACTGGAACGCCAGCCGGTTCAGCGATGGCCGGCATTACGGCGTCTGGTACGGCTCGTTCGAACTGGAGACGACGATCCACGAGACCGTATATCACTGGCACCGGTTCGTGATGGACAGCTTCCCGGACCACGACCGCCCGATCACCGGCGAGCGCCGCATCTGCGACGTGCACTGCAAGGCCGCGCTGGTCGACCTGCGCGGCGCCGAAGCGGAATTCCCCGAACTGGTGAGCCGCGCGGACTACCTCCACACCCAGCCCCTGGGCGCGTTCTACCGTTCGCGGGGGGACAGCGGATTGCTGGTGAAGTCCGTCCGGTGCGATGGCGTCAATGCCGCGTTGTTCGATCCTGCCGCACTCTCGAACGTGCGGGACCGCTGCTTCCTCACGTACCGGTGCAATCCGGCGCTGGATCTGGTGGATGTGGAGCGTGTGCCAGGAAGGACCCTCATGAGCGTGCGACCGTCCGGGCTGTACTGAACGGTCCGACCCCCAGCCCGTGGGCGAAGGGCAATGGCCGCCTTCTCCACGGTTGCCACCGGGCCGCCCAACAGGTCCTCCGCGGTTGAATGAGGGGGGCTCCGCTCAACTCGCCAGCGCGAACAGATCCACCAGGTAGAGACCGCCCGCGCTGCTGAACGGGATGAGCGCCGCACGCACCAGCGGCTGTTCGACGAACGGCACGAACGCGCCTTCGCGCAACGTTTCCACCGACCGGATGAGCGATTGCAGGTATTGCGTCGACGGATAGTCCTTGTCGGCGCCGCCGCCGCTGCGCAGAAGCACGGCGTTCAGCCGCTGCAATGCCGCCTTGCGGGCGCGGGAAGCTGCGCGCTGCATCTCGATGGCGTTGATACAGGCCGCGACGAAGCTCACGGCCAGCACCACCACCAGGCCCGGCGCGAGATCCCAGTGGTCGGTGACGTTCCAGCGCGCGGCGATCATCAGCCCCAGCAGCGCGAACGGAAAGTACAGCAGCGGACCGACGTCCGCCGTGATCTGCACCACGAACCGTGTGTCGATCCAGGCATCGAGAATGGCGTTCCGGGCCTCCGGCGCCATGTCTTCCGAGAGTCCCAGCGACGTCCCGTAGCGCTTCACCGCGGCGTCCGGCCAGTCCATCGTCTCGCGGATCTCCGTGAGGGCCTGGACCAGATTGCGGCACAGCCGGATGGCGTCGTTGACCGCGAAGAGCAGGAACAGGAAGACGAACACCAATGCCAGTCTGAGGACCTTCTCCACGCCCATCGCCTCGGCCCCGCGGGCCGGGTTGTTGGGCGAGTCGGTGAGATGGAACAAGACCGCCGCGACGGCATAGAACAGCGCGACGTGGACGAGCACGCGAAGCAGCCGCCATGGGAGACGGCTGGACGAAACGTACTGAGCCCACAGGGCGGCCGCCTGGCCGTGCGGCTCCTGCGCTTCCGGCCGGCCGATGATGCCCGCGGCGATCTGCCATGAGTGCCGCTTGTCTGCCCTGCGCTGGAGCCCGAAGCGTTCTGCCAGACGTTGCGCGCTGCGCGCCGTTTCGGAGAAGAGGTAGACGAGAAAGCACACGCCCAGCATCAGTCCCGTGACCCGCAGCAGTTCCGAAGGCCACACGCTCACGCCTTCGGCCCAGAAGAATGGCTCGCCCCCCGGATCGCGGATGCTGCGCAGGCCGATCCAGCCCAGGCACAGGGGCGGCCCGACGACAGCGGCCACCGCGAGCACGGCGCCGATGCGTTCGGCCGGCGTGCCCTTCATGAGATAGGCCGCACCCACTGCAAATGGCCGCAGCACGATCGCGCGCGTTCCGCGCAGCACCAGCAGCGTCCCGAACACGATCCCGATACCGGCGAAGCCCCAGAGGAAGTGTTCCTCGCCGCGGCGCACGTCGCGCTGCTGCGGATGGATCTGAGCGCAGGAGGACAGTGCCGTGCATCGGCCGGGCGCATCGTCCAGCGCAACCGGTCCGGTGCGCCCGAGTTCGAACAACCGCGGACGAATGAGCCAGTGGTCGAGCATGGAGGGCGTGATCCGAAGTCGCGGATCGGAAGCGACGTTCGACCCGTGGTCCGTCGCCGGCAGAAACGCGTCCGGGCACGCGTCGTCCCGGAAGGGGCTGCCCGCGGGCATGGCATTGAACAGCGCCACCCGCGCGCCGAAATAGGCGGCCGTCTGGTACGTGCCGCGGAACGGCGGAACGTCCTTCTGCAGGCAGGGCGTCAACGAGAACCCGAAGCTCGAGGCGACGACAACGTTGCGAGTCCATTCCAGGTGCTGCGCGCTCAGCAGGCGGGCATCGAGATCGGTGGTGAAGAAGACGGCGCGGGGAAACTCCGGCCGCAGCGCACGCAGCAAGGCGATCTTGTCGTAGACATCGCTGCCCAGGATGCCGATGGCGCCGATCTCGCCGCGGCCTTCACGCTTCAGCGCCGCGTTGAAGGCATCGATCCGGCCGGCAAGACGGCGAAGGTAGTCGAACTGTGAAAGGCCTTCCGCCGGTTCCACGGTACCGACCTGATTCTGTTTCTGCGCGGCGGCGGATGAATCCTTGGGAGCCGCCACGGTCCGTGGACCTTCTCCGTCCAGTCCGCGCAGATAGCTAAACCGCAGCACCCGGCAGCCGGTGGCCGCGCCTTGAGCGCCCTCCGACTCGCTGAGGTCGGTCTCGCACGCGGCTTCCTGTCCCGCGCCACGCAGAAAGACCACGGGCAATCGCCGACCGTAGTAGGTGTCGTGCTCGGACACGATGGCCACGTGGCGCAGCGTCTTCCTCGGGGCATCCGTGTCGCGGATGCGCACGCCCCGCCCTTCGAGTTCGTCCAGCAGCAACGCGGTGGCCGCGTCGTCCGTGCCGGTGACCCTGTGAAACCGCATGCCGTGCGCCCAGAAGAGAAAACCCAGACGGCAGTACCACTCGTCCGGCGCCTCGGCGCAAGACTCCGTGGCCGCCGGATCCTCATTGCTGTTCATGATCTCCTTCGCCGGTGCCGTGGCAAAGGCAGAGTACAGATCGATGGGGTCGCCGAATCCCCGCCGGGTCTCCGGCGGTTTGCGCCCTCCGACTGCAGTTCGCGCGTCATGGTGCGCAGCGTCTGCGAGTTGGCCGGGCCCAGCACCGAGAAGCCGAAACGCTCGGGGCCGGACGGCCGCGGGCCCAGGCAATGCCGGCGTACCTGGTCGCGCAACTCGGTGAGCTGGCGCAGCGGTTCGCCGTCCATGGACTGCGCGGCAGGATTGGCGACGTCGGTCCAGGACACCACCTCGTCCTCCAGCCACAGGACCAGGGTGAAATAGCGGTCGCGCCCGGTGTTCTTGCGCCGGAAGACCTCGAAGGGAACATCGGTCACGCCACGCCAGCGGAAGAATCCGAGGTGATCGGCGTTCTCGGGCACGAAGTGCGCAACGCTCAAGGCGGACTGCACGGCATATCGGGTCCGGCGGCGATTCTCCTCGCCGTCGGAATACGGTGCGTTCGATACCATGACGGCGAGCACGTGCAGCCGCATCTCGCCGCTGGAGGCACTCGCGGAAAGCTGACCGCAGACTGCGTCGAGCGAGCGCTCTTCCGCAGCGGAGCTGTCCGCCTTGGGCAAGTCGCGCCGCGCCCGGGCCACGGCCGCGTACGGGTCTTCCCACAGGCGGGCATTGACGTCCTGCAGCGCCCGGACCTGGGCGCCCTGCACGTCGGACCCGGCCGCACGCTTGGGGTCCAGGGGCACCTGTTTCCACACGAGCACGCCCACCATGGCCAGCACGATGGCGAGCCAACCGGTGATCGGCAATCCACCCAGACTGCGGTCGCTCACGGCGCCCTCCCGCGGAAGATCAGGCCTTCCCAGCCAGGAGACGGTGTAACACGCCGCTCACCCGGATGTCATGATGAAGATCTTCATACCTCCACTGCGTCCGCCGGGTTCGCGCAGGGCGCCGTACACGCGGCCGTGCCTGGCAGGAATGCTAAAGTTCCCCTCCCTGCCGCACCCCGGCGCCGTTTCGATTCATTCCAGAGATCGCCATGCCCAACATCGTCGAATACCAGGTTCAAGGCCACGTCGGGGTCATCACCCTCCACAATCCCCCGGTCAACGCGCTGTCCGTGAGCAAGGGGCTCCTCCAGGGTGTTCTCGATGCGCTCAAGGAAGGCGACCACGATCCCGCCGTACGGGTGTTCCTGCTGATCGGCGGCGGAAAGAATTTCTCCGGCGGGGCGGACATCTCCGAGTTCGGCAAGCCCGCCCCCATGGGGCTCGCGAACCTGCGCGACGTGCTCTTCTACATGGACACGGTCACCAAGCCCATGGTCGCGGCCATCGCCGGCCCGACGATGGGCGGTGGACTGGAACTGGCGCTCGGCGCGCACTACCGCTGCGCGATCACCGGCGCCCAGATCGGTCTGCCCGAAGTGAAGCTGGGCATCCTTCCCGGCGCGGGCGGGACCCAGCGCCTGCCCCGGCTGATCGGCGCCAAGACCGCACTGGAGATGATCATCACGGGCGATCCCGTCAGCACGGAAAAAGCCCACGAGTTGGGCATCGTCGACGAGATCGTCACCGGTGACCTGCGCGCCGCCGCGGTCGCGTTCGCGAACAAGGTCTCGAAGGAAGGCCGTCCGATCCGCCGCGCGAGTGCGCTGACGGCGGCCGTCGAAGGCGACGTGGATGCCTTCTTCGCCGCCGCCCGCCAGCGTATCGCCAAGGAATACAAAGGCTATCCCGCACCGCTCGTCTGCATGGAATGCGTCGAGGCCGCCGTCAGGAAGCCCTTCGCCGAGGGCATCAAGTTCGAGCGCGACGGCTTCGAGAAGCTGGTCGCGACCGCCGAATCGAAATCGCTGCGCCACGCGTTCTTCTCCGAGCGGGCCGCCAACAAGATCAAGGATGTCCCGGACGACACGCCGGTGCGCGAGATCAAGTCCGCGGCCGTGATCGGCGCGGGCACCATGGGCGGCGGCATCGCCATGAACTTCGCCAACGCCGGCATTCCCGTGAAGATCCTCGAGGCCTCGCAGGAGCGCCTGGACAAGGGTCTCGACATCATCCGCAAGAACTACGCGGCCACGGTGTCGAAGGGGCGCCTCACCCAGGAAGCCATGGACAAGCGCATGGGTCTGATGAGCGGTGTGCTGTCCTACGACGACATCAAGGATGCCGACATCGTCGTCGAAGCCGTGTTCGAGGAGATGGACGTCAAGAAGGACGTCTTCCGCAAGCTGGATGCCGTCGCGAAGCCGGGTGCGATCCTGGCCACGAACACCTCCACGCTGGACATCGACCAGATCGCCGCGGTGACGTCCCGCCCCCAGGACGTGATCGGCCTGCACTTCTTCAGCCCGGCCAACGTGATGCGCCTGCTCGAGATCGTGCGGGGTGCCAAGACCGCGAACGACGTCATCGCGACCAGCATGAAACTCGCCCGCACCATCAAGAAGGTCGGCGTTCTCGTGGGCGTGTGCGACGGCTTCGTCGGCAACCGCATGGTCCACGCCTATTTCCGCGAAGCCGTCTTCCTGCTGGAAGAAGGCGCGCTGCCGCAGCAGGTGGACCGCGTGATGGAGGAATTCGGCTGGGCCATGGGGCCGTTCCGCGTGAGCGATCTCGCCGGGCTGGACATCGGCTGGGCCATTCGCAAGCGCCAGGCCGCCACGCGGGATCCGAACGAGCGGTATTCGCGCATCGGCGATCTCATCTGCGAACGCGGCCGCTTCGGCCAGAAGACCGGCGCCGGCTACTACCGCTACGAAGCCGGCAACCGCTCGCCGATTCCCGATCCGGAAATCGAGGCGCTGATCGTCCAGGCCTCGAAGGACGCGGGCATCGAGCGGCGCGATATCAGCGACCAGGAAATTCTGGAACGCTGCATGTACCAACTCGTGAACGTGGGCGCGCAGATCGTGGAGGAAGGCATTGCCCAGCGTGCGAGCGACGTGGACATCGTTTACTTGTACGGGTACGGTTTTCCGCGCTACCGTGGCGGTCCGATGTTCTACGCCGACACTGTGGGATTGCCCAAGGTGCTGGAAGCGGTCCGGGGATATCACGCGCGGTACGGGGCCTTCTGGAAACCGACGGCGCTGCTGGAGCAGTTGGCGGAAGAGAACGGCAGGTTCAACGGCTGACGGGAGGGAACGCAGGAGGCGTCCCGTCCCGCCGGTCTCGAAGTGGCGAGCAAGGCCGGGCCCCGCCGAGCCGGGTGCTTCGGACCCGTGGGGCCCCGTCGATAAACGAATGTAACGGGTGGAACCGAGTCCTCCACCCGCCCGGCCGCACCCATGCATCGTGCGGAGGCAGCGCGTCCGGCAGCAACGGCGCGCGCGGGAATTGTGGAATCCGTGTCACCGTGCAGGAGACGCGGCGGATGAATGCAGAGCCAGGGGATGTCCCCGACACGGAGCCGCCCGATCGATATCGGTCAGCCGCCGGTCGAAGGGACAGGTTCATCCGCGTTCGCGCCTGCCCCCGAACAAGAACACGACGAGGTCCGGATGACTTCCCTACGCAGCGTTCTCGTGGCTGTCGCGTTGACTCTGGCAGCCGCCCTGGCACAGTGGCTGGCGTGGGAACACATCCGTCCTCACGCGCTGCTCTTCTTCTACCCCGCTGCGTTCTTCTCCGCTCTCGCCGCGGGCCCCATGGCGGGTGTCCTGGCGACGGCGCTCGCATCGATACTCGCGTTCGCGCTGTTCCTTCCCTCCACATTTGCCTCCGCACCTGCGGCCACACCCTTCGAAGCGTGGGTGCTGGTCGGAACCTTCTCCGTCACCGGCGTGGCGTTCTCGCTCGTGGCCATGCGCCTGCGACGTCTGTCGGGCGAGCGCGCGAGACGCGAGAGTGATACCCAGCTTCGCCAGGAGCTGGAGCGCAGCGAGGAGCGCTACCGGATCGCCTTCGAGACCTCGCTCGACGCCGTGAACATCACCACGCTCGCCGAGGGACGCTTCCTGGAGGCGAATCGGGCGTTTCTCAAGGGATTGGGACTCAAGCGGGAGGAAGTGATCGGCAAGACGGGCCTCGAACTGGGCCTATGGAGGAATCTTTCCGACCGCGACCGGCTCTACGAGGCGCTCCATCGGGACGGGGTCTGCCGGAATCTGGAAACGCAGTTCCAGGCCAAGAACGGCTCCACCCGATGGGCCCTCATGTCCGCGACCGTGACGAACGTGAACGGTGAAGTCTGCGTCCTCTCGGTCACTCGCGACATCACTGTCCTCAAGCGTTCACAGAATGCGCTGAAGGAAAGCGAGGAGCGCTACCGCATCACCTTCGAGACGACTCAGGACGCCGTGATCATCGCGGATGTGCCCGACGGCCGCATCATGGATGTCAACTCCGCTTTCGTGAAGGCGTCGGGTTTCGAGCGGGAGGAAGTACTGGGCCGCACCGGCACGGAACTCGGTCTGTGGGTGGATCTCGCGGACAGGGAGCGCCTCTTCGCAGCCCTCGAGAAGGACGGGGTGTGTCTCGGTCTGGAAGCGTGCTTCCGGGCCAAGGACGGTCACACGGGCTACTGGCAGGTCTCGGGCAAGTTCGTCGAACTGCAGGGGAAGCGTTGCCTCCTCACCCTGTCCCGCGACGTCACCGAGGCCAAGGCGGCGCGAGAGGCCCTGGACCGCAGTCATCAGGAACTCGAGACGCAGGTGAAAGCACGGACCGCGGATCTGGTGGCAGTCAACGCCCGCCTTTCCGACACCGTGTTCGCGATGGAGGCGGTAGGCATCGGCATCCACTGGAGCGATGCCCGCACGGGAAAGTTCCTCTACGTCAACAAGCACGGCGCCAGCATGCTGGGCTACCGGGTGGACGAGATGCTTGCGATGTCCGTGGCCGACGTGGACCCCAGGGTGCCGCGGGAAGACTTCGCCGGTTTCAACGCCTGGGTGCGCGAGGCAGGCCGCGCGAAGTTCGATACCGCGCTGCGCACCCGCTCGGGCGCGTTCCTCCCCGTGGAGATCACCTTGCACCATCTGGCCGGCGCCGACGGCGCCGACGGCAGGTTCATCGCCTTCATCACCGACATCACGCACCGCAAGGAAGCCGAACGCGCGCTGGTGGAGGCCAAACAGGCGGCCGAGGCTGCCAGCATCGCCAAGAGCGCCTTCCTGGCCAACATGAGCCACGAGATCCGCACGCCGCTCAACGCCATCACCGGGATGACGCACCTCATTCGCCGTGGGGGCGTCTCGCCGGAACAGGACGACCGCCTGCAGAAGATCGAGATCGCCGGCAAGCACCTCATGGAGATCATCGACGCGATCCTCGATCTGTCCAAGATCGAAGCCGGACAATTCGTCCTGGAAGAGACGGCGATCGACCTGAAGAGTCTCTTCGGCAACGTGATGTCGATCCTCGGCGACCGGGCGCGCAGCAAGAACCTGCGCCTGGCTTCGGAACTGCCCGCGATGTCCTGCGATCTGCTGGGCGATTCCACGCGACTGCAGCAAGCGCTGCTCAACTACGCGGGAAACGCCATCAAGTTCACGGATGCCGGCCACGTCACCCTGCGCGCGGCAATCGAACGGGAAACGGACGACTCTGCGTGGGTACGCTTCGAAGTGGAGGACTCGGGAATCGGCATAGAACCCGCGGCCATTCCGCGACTGTTCTCCGCATTCGAGCAGGCAGACAACAGCACGACCCGCAAGTACGGCGGCACGGGGCTTGGTCTGGCGATCACCAAACGTATTTCACAGCTCATGCAGGGGGATGCGGGCGTGAAAAGCACGCCAGGTGGAGGAAGCACGTTCTGGTTCACCGTGAAGCTGCGAAAGAACGCGCCGGTTCCGCCAGAGGAAGCTCCCGCAGCCGCCGAGAGCGCGGAGAAAGGACTGAGGCAGCGTCACGCGGGTGCGCGGGTGCTGGTGGCGGAGGACGAACCGATCAATCGCGAGATCGCCCAGCTGATTCTCGAAGACGCCGGCCTTCTGGTCGACCTGGTGGAAGATGGCGCTCAAGCCGTGGACCACGCTTCGCGCAACGACTACGCGCTCATCGTCATGGACATGCAGATGCCCGTCATGAACGGCCTGGAGGCCACGCGCGCCATCCGCCAGTTGCCGGACCGCGGCCTGCTCCCCATCGTGGCCATGACGGCGAATGCCTTTGCGGAGGATCGCGCCCGGTGCATGGAGGCCGGCATGAACGACTTCGTGACCAAGCCGGTGATGCCGGAGCAGTTCTACGAAGTGATCCTGAAGTGGCTGGAGAGGAGGAGTTGCGCGTCGGCGTGAGGCTCTCCGGCCATTGACCGGCCGCGCCCACCCCCGGCCCTCGATCAAGCGCGAGCGTTGTCGAGCCGTGCCTCCAGGAACTGCAGGGCATCCAGCGCGCCGAGAGGCAAGGAAACGTCGCGCTCGCCCCGGATCTCCGGCTCTCGAGGATTGATCCGGATGATGGGCGCTCGCGTCCACTCTCCAAAACGGCGCGCTGACGGAATCGCCGTGCCCGCACCCACTTCGATCACCACCAGCGCCCGTGCGCGACCGAGCCAGCGTTCGAGCTGCTCTTCCTGCCTGGAGTAACGGCTACCCGTCCACCCGTAGTCGCCGAACATCAGGATGTTCGGGCGCGCGAGACCCCCGCAATCGGGGCACGTGGGCAACGCCCCCGCCACTCGCAGGTTTCCTCGTCGACATCCGGTGCAATGCCATCTGCGGTCCAGGGCCTGCGGCCGCAGTTCTGCAGGCACTGCAGCCAGTGGATCGAACCGTGGCACTCGGCGACGTGATCCTCGGAGACGCCGGCCTTCTGGAACTGACCATCGACGTTGGAGGTGAACACCCGCAGACCATTCTTCGTGCGCTTTCCCAGGCGCCGCAGGATGGCAAAGCCCTTGTGGGGACGGGTCGCCCGGTACAGGGCCAGCCTGTGACCGTAGAAGCCCCAGGCCAGGCGCGGGAGCGCGTCGAAGGCAGCGGGCGAGGCGATATCCGTGAAATCGATGCCTCGCCTGCCCAGCGCGGGATAGGCCCGCCAGAAACCGCCCGGGCCGCGGAAATCCGGCAGGCCCGAATCGATGCCCATGCCGGCACCCGCCGTGACGAGCAGCGCGTCGGCGCCCGCGATCAGCGTGCACGCGCATTCCAAGGCGCGTTCCGACGGGATGATGTCCGGAGGAATTCTCATCATTCGAAGCAACCCGTCAAAGGAACCGATCGAGCAACCGCCGGCTCGCGCGGTCCAGGGCCTTCTGATCGCGGATGAGGTATTGCACGCCGTTGGAATCCGCGATCAGCAGCATGGCGTGGCTCATCCGCCGGATGTCGTCTTCGCCGCGCAGCACGAAAGTGGTCTCGCCTCGATCGGTGTCGACTGTCCACGTGCTGGGTGTCGCGAAGGACGACACGGCGCGGATGCGGCGGATCTCCGGAACGAAATCGCGGGCGGCGAGTTCTTCCTCGATGAGGGACCGGATGTCGTCCGGCACGTCCGCGAGGCGGTCGATCCATGCGAGTTCGTGTCCGTCGGAGGTCACGAGCGAGATCGATTCGTCCGGCGACGAAATGGGAAACGCGCGCACCGGCACGACACCGTGATGCGCTTCGCCCGTCGGGCCGACGAACGCGAGACGCCCCGCGGCCGTCCGCACGAGCGTGAAGTCATTCGTCGCCCGGCTTGTCTCTCCTGCCGTCATGCGGCACCTCCGGCCACTCGCAAAGGATGCGGCTGCGCGGCAGCGGGCGCGTCGTCCTCCTCCGGGCCATCGACGTTGCGTGCCTGCGCCTGATACAGGCGGAAATATGCGCCCTCGCGCGCCATCAGTTCGTCGTGCGGCCCCACCTCCACGACTTCGCCGCGATCGAGCACGACCAGACGATCCGCGCGCCGCAGCGTGCTCAGGCGGTGGGCGACGGCGATGGTGGTGCGTCCGCGCACAAGGTTGTCCAGCGCCTTCTGGATTTCCTTTTCCGTCTGCGTGTCCACCGACGATGTCGCTTCGTCGAGGATCAGCAGGCGCGGATCGATGAGTAGCGCCCGCGCGATCGAGATGCGCTGTCGCTCCCCTCCGGACAATGCCTGTCCGCGTTCTCCGACGAGCGAGTCGTACCCGTGTGGCAGCCGCAGGATGAACTCGTGCGCGTGCGCCGCCCGGGCCGCCGCGATGATCTCGGCGCGGCTCGCCTGCGGCCGGCCATAGGCGATGTTCTCCGCGATGGTGCCGAAGAACAGGAAAGGCTCCTGCAGCACGAGACCGATGTGGCGGCGGTAGTCTGGAACGGAGAACGCGCGCAGGTCTGTCCCGTCGAGCAGGATGGCGCCTTCGGTGACGTCGTAGAAGCGGCAGATGAGATTGACCAGCGTGCTCTTGCCCGAGCCGCTGTGCCCAACGAGGCCGATCATCTCTCCAGGACGGATGTCCAGGTCGAGCCTCTTCAGCACGGCGCGGTTGCCATAGCGGAAGTGCACGTTGCGCAGTTCGATGCGCCCCGTGACGTCGCCGAGCGGCACCGGCTTCGCGGGTTCCGGCACGCTGGAGACGTGATCGAGAATCTCGAAGATGCGCTTGGCCCCCGCCGCCGCCTTCTGCGTGAAGGACACGATGCGGCTCATGGAGTCGAGCCTCGTGTAGAAGCGGCCGATGTACGCCAGGAACGCCGTGAGCACACCGACCGTGATCTCGCTTCTGGACACCTGCCAGATGCCGAAGGCCCAGACGACGAGCAGGCCTGCCTCCGTCAGGAGGGTGACCGTGGGAGAGAACACCGACCAGGTGAAGTTCACGCGGTCGTTGACGGCGAGGTTGTGGCGGTTGGCTTCGCGGAACCGCGCGGCCTCGCGCTGCTCCTGCGCGAATGCCTTCACTACGCGGATGCCCGGAATCGTGTCCGCCAGCACGTTGTTGACCTCGCCCCACACGCGGTCCACCTTTTCGAAACCGTGCCGCAGCCGGTCGCGCACCAGATGGATGAGCCAGGCGATGAACGGCAGCGGCAGCAGCGTGATGAGTGCGAGCCAGGGGTCGATGGTGAAGAGCACGACCGCGGTCATGGCGATCATCAGCACGTCGGTGGCGAAATCGAGCAGGTGCAGCGAAAGGAACAGGCAGATGCGATCCGTCTCGGACCCGATGCGGGCCATGAGATCGCCGGTGCGCCGCCCGCCGAAGTACTCGAGCGAAAGCCGCAGGAGGTGTTCGTAAGTCGCCGTGCGCAGGTCCGCGCCGATACGTTCGCTCACCAGCGCCAGCACATAGGTGCGCGCCCAGCCCAGCCCCCATGCCAACACCACCGACGCCAGGAGCGCCGACAGCAGCACGGTGACGAGGCCGAAATCGATGGGCACGCCGTTGCCGTAGGGAATCAGCACGCGGTCCATGAGCGGCAGAGTGAGATAGGGCGGCACCAGCGTGGCGGAGGTGGCAAGGAGCGTCAGGACGAATCCGAGGAAGAGCTTCGCACGGTAAGGCCGGGCGAATCGCCAGAGGCGAAACAGATTCCGCGGCGTGGGCGGACGGTCGGAATCGGCTTCGCATCGCGGGCACTCGCCCTCCGGACCGAGCGGTGCCCCACATTGCTCGCAGGCAGAGAAATCCGTCGCCTGCGTTCCGCCCGACCGTCGGTCCTCGAATCGCTCCAGGAGCCGCCGGGCCGCGGCGTTGGCGGCCAGGGTGAATCGCCACCGGGAGAGCCGCGTCCCGCCCTGGAACAGTTCGAGGTTGCCGGCTCCCGCGTGATCGCTCAGCCGCAGGTCGAGCGCGGCGCCGGTGCTCCAGTGACGGATCGGTTGCCCCGGCGCGCCCGACAGAAGGCGCCGGTCGGTAAGCACGACGATGCCGCGCCGGAAATGCAGCCGTTCGTCCAGGTCCGTCATCAGCCACGCGACGATGCTTTCGCCTGACTCCAGGCACCCCCGGATCTCGCCCGCCCAGGGTTCGGGAAGTCCTGCGGCGGTTGCGGCCCGGTCGGGATCGGGAGTCCTGGCCGGTGCCGGAAGCGGCGGGGGAAGGTCGGACATGGGGAATGCGAAAGGTATCCTGCCTCACGGGGCGACGCCCGAGGGTACCTCAACCGATGTGCCGGGTTCGACCGAAAGTGTCCATGACATGTAAACCGCCTGAAACACTGGTGCGTTTGCCCGGTGCCCGGGCCCTCCCGGCCCGGGCAATTCGACAAGAACCATGCAAAGAAACATCGAGATTCTCGGCGTCACCTCCCTGCGCGGCCCCAACATGTGGACCTACGGTCCGGTGCTCGAATGCCTGATCGACATCGGCGCACTCGAGGATTCCCCCTCCGACCGGATTCCCGGCCTGCAGACGCTTGCCGGCATGCCCGGCGGATTCGGCCGGACGCGCGAGACGCCCGCCCGGGGCGTCTACAAGATGGTCGTGACGTCGTGGCACGACGACGTCACCCTGGCGGCCGTGGAGATGGCGCGCGATCTGGTCCTGGCCGCCATGGACGGAAGCTCGTACGACGTCGCGGCCGCCGTCGCCCGGGTCCGCCGGATGAGCGATTCCCTCTGTCTGGGACCCAGCACGGCGGCGATCGCCGCCGGCGCCGAGGAGCGGAAGATCCCCGCCATCCGGTTGAACGACGGCAACCTGGTCCAGCTCGGCTATGGCAGCCGGCAGCGCCGCATCTGGACGGCGGAGACGGACCGGACCAGCGCCATCGGCGAGAGCATCTCCCGTGACAAGAATCTGACCAAGCAGCTGCTGGAGTCCTGCGGAATGCCCGTGCCCCAGGGCCGCGCGGTCGACAGCCCCGAGGACGCCTGGGACGCCGCCCTCGAGGTGGGACTGCCCGTGGTCGTGAAGCCACAGGACGGCAATCACGGCCGCGGCGTCTTTCTCGGTCTTGCCACGCAGGCGGAGATCGAGAAGGCCTACGCCGTCGCGCAGGACGAAGGGTCGGGAGTGCTGGTCGAGCAGTTCATTCGCGGCAGCGAGCACCGCCTGCTGGTGGTGGGCGACCGCATGGTCGCGGCGTCCCGGGGGGACATCGCCTATGTGACCGGCGATGGCCGCTCGACCGTGGAAGCGCTCATCGAGTCGCAGTTGAACAGCGATCCCCGGCGGGGAGCCACGGAGGACCACCCGCTCAATTTCGTGCGCATCGATGCTGCGGCCCGGCTGGAGCTTTCCCACCAGGGGCTCGAACCGCATTCGGTGCCTTCCGCCGGTACGCGCGTGCTGATCCAGCGCAACGGCAACATGGCGATGGACGTCACGGACGAGGTTCATCCGGACGTCGCGCGGACGGTCGTGCTGGCCGCGCGGATGGTGGGCCTCGACATCGCGGGCATCGATCTCGTGGCGGAAGACATCGGCAGACCGCTCGCGGAACAGAATGGCGCCATCGTCGAGGTCAACGCCGGACCGGGCCTGCAATTTCATCTGCGCCCCGCCAACGGACCGGGCCGTCCGGTGGGCAGGGCAATCGTCGACCACCTGTTTCCGGCTGAGGAAGACGGGCGCATTCCCGTCGTGGGCGTGGCAGGCAGCCGGGACGCGGCGACAGTGACGCTGCTCATCGGACATCTGCTGGATCTCGACGGCGTGGCGGCAGGTCTGGCGTGCCGGGAGGGGCTGTATCTGCGCGGCCGGCGGATCGAAGCGTCTGACGCCACAGGTTGGGGCTACGGCCGCAAGCTCCTCATGAACCGGTTCCTGGATGCGGCCGTGATCGAGTCCTCGGCCCGCACCCTGGCGGCCGAAGGGCTCGCCTACGACCGGTGCCAGGTGGGAATCGTGATGGGTATCGACGCGGGCGACGCGATGCCCGAGCGGAGCATCGACACCATGGAGGACCTCTTCAAGGTGTTCCGCACGCAGATCGACGTGGTACTGCCCGGCGGAACGGCCGTGCTGAATGCCGACGATCCTGCCGCGCTGGAAATGGCCGGGCTGAGCGACGGCAGGGGTCGTGCTGATCGCGGCGAGTCCGGACAACCCGGCGATCGTCCGTCAGCGCGCGGATGGCGGATGTTCGGCAAGTGTCCGTGACGGCCGCATCACGGTATCCACGGGCACCACCGATGTCCCCATCGTTCATCTGTCGGACGTCCCGTACGTCCAGGGCCCGCACATGGCGCCCGCCGTTGTCCGTACGCTTGCCGCCGTGGCCGCCGCCTGGTCCCTCGGTGTTCCGTTCGAAACCCTCCGGACCGGCCTCGAAACCTTCGATCCCGCGTGTGTGACCGGGACGCCGCCCCCGAACTGAGGATCCGATCATGGAAGTCACTCGAGTCCGGGCGCTGCGCGGACCCAATCTGTGGTCGCGGCACACGGCGCTGGAACTGGTGGTGCTGCTGGACGCCCACGAGCGGTCCATCGATCAGATGCCGGGCTTCGAGGCCCGGTTGCGTGCACGCTTCCCCGGGATCGGGCCGATCCGGCCCATCGGCCACACGGGACTGCTGCCGGCAGCCCGTGCACTGGAGTTCGCGCTTCTGCGGCTGCAGGCCGAGGCCGGTTGCGCCGTCACCTTCAGCCACACGGCCCCCACCGTGAAGCCGGAGTCCTATCGCGTCATCGTCGAATACACCGAGGAGGCCGTGGGCCGGCTTGCGCTGCGGCTGGCGTGCGAACTCTACGAGGCGGCGCTTGCCGACCGGCCCTTCGACCTCGACGCAGCCCTCAAGCAGCTGCACGACCTCGACGAGGACGTCCGTCTGGGGCCCAGCACGGGCGCGATCGTGCACGCGGCGGTCGCGCGAGGCATTCCCTACAGGCGGCTCACCGAAGGCAGCCTCGTGCAATTCGGCTGGGGGCGCTACCAGCGCCGCATCCAGGCTGCGGAGATCGACAGCACCAGCGCCATCGCCGAATCCATCGCCCAGGACAAGGAGCTCAGCAAGTCGTTGCTCGCCGCGGCAGGCGTTCCCGTGCCGGACGGCGTGTGCGTCGACACGCTGAAAGCTGCGGTGGCGGCGATGGAGCGGATCGGCGCGCCGGTGGTGGTCAAGCCAAGGGACGGCAACCAGGGCAAGGGCGTGACGACCAACATCGTGACCCGGGACCACCTGGAGATCGCGTTCCGCGTCGCGCAGGAATACGAAACCGACGTGATCGTGGAGCGGTTCGTGCCCGGGCACGATCACCGCCTGCTGGTGGTAGGCAACCGGCTCGTGGCGGCCGCTCGGCGGGAACCGCCCCATGTGATCGGCGACGGAAGACACACGATCCGCCAGTTGGTCGAACAGGTGAACGCGGACCCGCGGCGAGGGGAAGGTCACGCGACGTCGCTCACCAAGATCCGGTTCGACGACATCGCCCACGCCTGGCTGCGCATCCAGGGTTTCGAACCCGACTCCATCCCGCCGAAAGGCGCCCGGGTGGTCCTGCGCAACAACGCCAATCTGAGCACGGGCGGCACGGCCACCGACGTGACGGACGACGTGCATGCCGAGCTCGCACAGCGTGCGGTGGAGGCGGCACGCACGGTAGGCCTGGACATCTGCGGCGTGGATGTCGTTTGCCAGACCGTGTCGCAATCCCTGGAGTCGCAGAACGGGGCCATCGTCGAGGTGAACGCCGCACCGGGTCTGCGGATGCACATCCACCCCTCCTACGGCCGGGGCCGGGATGTCGGCGAAGCCATCGTTCGCGACATGTTCGGCGACCACGGCGATGCGCGGGTGCCGGTCGTTGCAGTAACCGGCACCAACGGCAAGACCACGGTGGTGCGCCTGACCACCGCGATGATTGCCGCCTCGGGGCTGTGCGTGGGCATGACCAATACCGACGGTGTGTTCATCGGCGGACGGCAGATCGACAGCGGCGACTGCAGCGGACCCCGCAGTGCCCGCAACGTGCTGATGCATCCCGATGTGGAGGCTGCGGTGCTCGAGACAGCGCGTGGGGGATTGTTGCGAGAGGGTCTGGGATTCGACCGCTGCTCCGTGGCGATCGTGACCAACGTCGGCAAGGGCGACCACCTGGGTCTCAATTACATCGAGACCGTGGAGGAACTCACCGTGCTCAAGCGGGTGATCGTGCAGAACGTGGCGCCCCACGGCGTGGCGGTGCTGAATGCCGCGGACCCGCGGGTGGCGTCCATGGCGAGCGTTTGCCCGGGCTCGGTCACCTTCTTTGCCCGCAATCCAGGGCTGCCGGTGATCGCCGAGCATCGCGCGCGGGGCAGGCGATCGGTGTATACCGACCGCGGCGATCTCGTGGCGGCCGAGGGCCGGCGGGAAGTGCGCCGCATTCCCCTGTCCGCCATTCCCCTCACCCGAGGCGGCACCCTTCCGTTCCAGGTGGAGAACGTGCTGGCGTCCGTCGCCGCTGCGTGGGCGGTGGACGTTCCCTGGCCCGGCATCGAATCGGCGCTGGCGCGCTTCGAGAGCGACGCCGCGACCGTGCCGGGCCGGTTCAACGAATTCGCGTTCCGGGGCGCGAAGGTCATCGCGGACTACGGACACAACCCGGATGCGATCCTGGCGCTCGCACAGGCGCTGGAGGCGATTCCTTCGCGGCGCCGGATGATCGTGATCAGCGCTGCCGGCGACCGGCGTGACCAGGACATTCTCGACCAGGCGCAGGTCGTCGGGGAGGGGTTCGACGACGTGATTCTCTATCAGGATGCCGCACAGAGAGGCCGGGCGGATGGTGAAGTGCTCGCGCTGCTGCGCGCGGGGCTGAAGCAGGCGACTCGAACGCGATCCATCGAGGAGATCCGCGGCGAGTTCGCGGCCATCGACGCGGCGCTCGCGCGGCTTCAGTCCGGCGACGTGTGCCTGATCCTCATCGACCAGGTCGAGGAAGCCCTCGCGCACATCGCCAAGAGGGTGGCGGAGAACTGACCGTAAGGACCGCCTTTTCAGGCGCGGCGGCGGGACCGGACCATGGAGCCTACGAGGCCTGCCCCCGCCAGCAGCATGGCCCACTCCGCGGGCTCCGGCACGGCGACGACCTGCACGGAGACCAGATGCGCCTCCGTCAGCAATTGGAACCGGTACTGAGGCAGCGCCGCATCCCCCGCCGGTTCGATCGCGATCGAACCGTCCGCCGTGTCGAACAGCACGACACCGAACGCGGGCCCCGGTCCGGTCGGCACATAGCCGGGTGCGAAGCGGAACCGCAGCACGCCTGCAAAGCTCACGTGGCCGTTGACGACCAGCAGATCGCTGTCCGGACCGATCTCCACGTCCAGCACGGCGTTGTCCCCCATGTCGAGGTCGCCCTGGATGGTGAACATTCCCGGCGAGTTGCCCGGAGACAGCGTGCCGTCCAGGAACACTTTGGTCTCGTCGGCATTGTTCCGGAGCACGCCGGAGCCGGTGACCGTACCGCCTTCGAAGCGGAACTCGTCGGCAAGGAACTGGCCATCCACGTGCGTAGTCCCTGCGGTCTGGACATAGGTGCCGCCGTTGCGGTCGAGCATGGCGCCTTCCGCGACGTCGACCGTGCCGGCATTGGTGAAAGCGACGATCGGATTGGAGACCAGCGTACCGGCCTCCACCTTGAAGGTGCCTTCGTTGCTTACTTCAAGAGCGAGTTCGTGGCTCGTCTGGGATCCACGCTTGACGAAGGTCCCCTCGTTGAACAGGGCTGCACCCCCGACCGAGGAACCGCTGCCTTCGAGCAGGACGGAACCTCCCTCGAGAACATGGAGCGTCGCTCCCGGGCCGCCGGACAGCCCCGCACCGGACCCGAAGGTGGAGGTGCCGCCCAGTTCGGTGGTGCCCGCTACGTTGTGAACATAGCCGAACGACGCGTTCATTCCGGACTTGAAACGGATGAGGCTGCCCTGAGCGCCCGTGACGATGGTCAAGCCCATCGAGGACACGCCGGTCACATCCATCGTTCCCTGCAGAGCGAGGTTGCCCGCCGCACCGTCGAGGCTCGCGACCGTTCCGTCCCCTTGCCAGATGAGCTTCGCACCTCTGCTCAGCTTGAGCACACCAGCCGCTTCGTACCGCGTGGCATCGATGGCGAAGTCCGTGAAACCGTCCAGTTCCACGTCACCGTCTCCGCGAATGACACCCTCGAACGTGTGCGTCCCCTGGAAACGGAGGGACGCCCCCGAGTCGACGACGAACTCGCCGGTGTGCGCCTCGAACTGGTCCTGGCTTCGTTGCTGAACGATCAACGTTCCCACGCGGTTGCGCACAACCCCTGAATTGCGTCCGGTCGAATACGAAAGCGTGGCTTCGGCGGCCCCTCCGGTACGGTCGAACGTGCCGTCGATGTCCAGCCTGTTGTTGAAGAGGGCCCGGTCGCCATTGCGCATCTCCAGCGCCGCCCCCGACACGAGCGTGGTGTTCGCATTCCAGAGGATGCCCTGGGCACCATCCAGTACGGACGTGCCCTGCAGCACCGCCGCCGTGGCGTTCATGCCGCCGAGAAAGGCGTTGGTGTAGTGGATCCCTTTCTTGAAGGTCCAGGTGCCGCCGGGGCTCGTCACGAACAGATGGAGCCCACCGGCAACCCAGGCGAACGACTCGTTGAAGGTGGCATCGCCCGTGACCTGCAGGTTGCCGCCGGTGATTTCGAACGGGGTGTTCACCGTGAGCGACCCGGCCGCGTACTGCGTGAAGGGCGATGCCGGTGCGCCTGGTTCCTGCCTCAGCGTCACGGTCGCGCCCGAGAGCGTCGAAATGGTGACGGCGTCGTTCCCGCCCGGAACCGTTCCCGGGGCCGACGGCGTCGACGACCAGTTGGCGGGGTCGTCCCAGAATCCGCCGGCTTCGTTGATGCAGGAATAGTCGGCGGCAAGCGCGGAGGCTGCGTTCGCGGCGAGAAGGAGCGCAATGCTTCGGCGGATCATGGGCATGGGGGTCTCTTGTTGTCGATTTTGGGGTCCGGACTTCGAAGCAGGGCCGGCACGCGCGATAGTACCGAAACCACCAGGGGAATACACCGGGGGGCCCGGACACTCCAGCCTGATCCGAAAGGCAGGGTCCGTCCTGACAGGGACCGCCCGCCAAGGCACAATAGACGCAAGATTCACCGGAGAGATCCCCATGATTCCCGATCGCATCGAAGTCAACATCGCCGGCGGCCTGGATGTGCCCCTGCCCCCCATGGCCCGGGTACGCCAGAAGTTCGACCCGACCCGCCTCGACGACATCGCCGGCGCCGTCCGCCGCGAGTTCGCCCGGCCGGAGATCCGCGAGCGGGTGAAGCCGGGCCAGGTCGTGGCCGTCGGCTGCGGCAGCCGGGGCATCGCCAACATCGCACTGATCGCCTGCACGGTGATCGAGGAACTGAAGGCGCTCGGCGCAAAGCCTTTCGTGTTCCCCTGCATGGGCAGTCACGGGGCAGCCACGGCGGAAGGCCAGAGGAAGGTTCTGGAGACGTACGGGATCACGGAGGCGGCCACCGGCGTCCCCATCAAGGCGACCATGGATACGGTGATCGTCGGTCATCTGGACGACGGCACGCCGGTCCACATGGACCGCCATGCGGCCGAGGCCGACGCGGTCGTCGTCATCAACCGCATCAAGCCCCACACGGGCTTCCGCGGCGCGACCGAGAGCGGTCTCACCAAGATGCTGGCCATCGGCATCGGCAAGATCGTCGGCGCGGCGACCTACCACACCCACGGCATGGACCGGTTCCCCGAACTTCTGCCCAAGGTGCGCGACGTCAACATCACCAAGCGCAACGTGCTGTTCGCCGTGGGTATCCTGGAAAACGCCTACGACGAGACGTCCCATGTCGAGATCGTGCCTTCGGAGAAGCTGGCCACACGCGAGCCGGAACTCCAGGCGATCGCCAAGCGGCAGATGCCGCAGATCTACTTCGACGACATCGACGTGCTGGTCATCGACGAGATGGGCAAGAACATCTCCGGCGCCGGCTTCGACCCCAACATCACCGGCCGCAACCGCCGCGCGGTGAACTGGTCCGCCAAGCCCATGGTCAAGAAGATCGTGGTGCTGGGCCTCACGAAGATCACGCACGGCAACGCCACGGGCCTCGGCTCTGCGGACGTGATCACCATGCGGCTGTACAAGGAACTGGACATCCCCTCCACGTACGCGAACATCATCACGTCGATGAATCTCGACGGCGCGGCAATCCCCATGATCATGAACACCGACCACGACGCGATCGCGCTGGCGGTGAAGACGGTCGTGCGGGTGAAGCCCGAGAACTGCCGCATCGTGCGCATCCGCAATACGCTGCACCTGGGCGAGATCGAGGTTTCCGAGGCGATGCTGAGCGAAGTCCGTTCGCAGCCGGACAAGTTCGAGATCCTCGAGATGCCGCGGGCCTGGTCCTTCGACGCGCAGGGAACGGTGGCGCCACTGCTGGAGGCAGTGCACGCGGCAGCGTAGGGTCGAGCGCCCGGCGACAGCCGATCTCGAGCTTCGGTCAGCCGTCGGTGCACTGACACGACCGGAGCCGCGTCCATCCATCGAACCCACCCCCATCCTGTCCTTCCCCCTGAAGGGGAAGGAACCCGACCTCGGGCAGGGTCGCACCTTGCCTGAGGCCGTGCACTCGGCAACGTGAGGTCGAGCGGCCGTCGGCGATCGATCGGGGCCCATGCCTGGACGCGACCGGAGCCGCGTCCACCCATCGAACCCACCCCCATCCTGTCCTTCCCCCTGAAGGGGAAGGGACCCGACCTCGGGCAGGGTCGCACCTTGCCTGAGGCGGTGCACTCGGCAGCGTAGGGTCGAGCGCCGGCAGTGGTCGATGATGCCCGTGCCTCGACGCGACCGGAGGCGCGTCCACCCATCGAACCCACCCCCATCCTGTCCTTCCCCCTGAAGGGGAAGGGACCCGACCTCGGGCAGGGTCGCCACGAGACACGGATTGAGCGGTCGACTCGAAGCGGGACAATCGAAGGATCCACTCGCGACCGTCTGTCGCAGCAGGTCCCTTCCCCTTCAGGGGGAAGGACAGGATGGGGGTGGGTTCCCGATGTCGATGTCCGATGTCGATGTCCGATGTCCGAGGTGGATGTCCGAGCTCCGATGTCCGATGTCCGATGTCCGAGGTGGATGTCCGAGCTCCGATGTCGACGTCCGATGTCCGAGGTGGATGTCCGACACCCTGGGTCCCGTCCCGTCGCCGTGCCTATCGCCCGACTTCTGCCAGCGCCGCCTCGATCTCCGACTTGAACATCGAATAGGGCGCCGCGCCGCGCAGCCGCCGCACCACGCGCAGTCCATCCTCCGTCGACTTCGCCAACAGGAATGTGGGGGTGCTGCTCACCCCCGCCTGCACGGCGCCTTCCACGTTCGCGCGGATCCTTTTCTGGACCGATTCGTCTTCCATGCACCTGCCGAAACGGGTCTCGTCCACGCCCACCGCCTGCGCATGGGCCGACCACGGCTCCAGCTCCCGCTGCTTCGAGAACAGCCGGGCATGCATCTCCCAGAATTTGCCCTGATCGCCCGCGCAACGCGCCGCCTGAGCGGCCTTCAATGCCAGGGGGTGAATGCGCTCCAACGGCATCTCCGCCACGAGATAGCGCAGCTTTCCGCTATCCACGAATTCGCGCTTGATTTGCGGAAAGGTCTCCGCGAAATGCCGCCCGCAGTACGGGCACTGATAATCCGAGAATTCCACCAGCACCAGGGGTGCATCCGCGGAACCGAGCATGGGACTGTCTTCCGGGTCCAGCGGGGAAGGATCGACCCTTTCCCAGCCGGTGCCGCCGCGGCGAGCGGCCGACAGCGCCTGCTTGATCGCCTGCATGTCCTGCCTGAGCGCATCCAGTTCCTGGCGCATCTGTCTCACTTCCTCGCGCAGATCGGCCGGTGCCGCCTCCTCCGCGTGAACGGGCGTCGCCGACAGCACGACGCAAACGATCAGCCCGAGCCATCCTGCGAGTGCCGCAGCCATCGATCGCATTTCGTCTCCTCGATATCGAACGATCACCGCGAGCCGTCGCCGGCCCGCGGTCTTGATCACATCACCGTGAGAATGCGCGGCGACGCATTTGCAGACCAACCAGCGCAATACCCCCCGCCATCAAGGCCCACGTCTGCGGCTCCGGAACGAGTTGAACGTTTCCCACGAAGAGTTCCGTGTTCGCCGTGTCCGCCGACACCATCCGCAGATACCGGCCGCTGCTGCTGTCGACCATGCTGGCGTCGTCCACCAGGCGGACGTGGACCGTCCACGTCGCCCCGGCTGCGAGCGAGGCGCGGTTCCACTGCAATGCCACGTCGGCATCGCAGGCGCCCGGGCATCCGTTGGCACCGTCCGTGACACCGTTGGCGGTCACCATGGTGCTGGACAGCGCATTGCTCAGATCCGCCGCCAGCGCCGTCACCTGCCGCCGGTCCGGATCGCCGGCCGCCGCCGCGCCCCACGACTCGCTCACGTTGTCCTGATACGCCGGCACGCCTGTCCGTCCATCGCCATCCGCCTGCACGCGGAACATGAACCGCAGATCCGAAAAATCGACGGCCCCCGTGTTGCTGAAGCTGTAGGTGAGGTCCACGACCGACGTGCCGAAGCCCGTGGCCGAAGAGGCGAACGTGAGCGCCGTACCCAGCACCTGCTCTCCCGGCGACTTGGTGCCGAGCAGTCCGTCAACGTAGAGGAAGGGCGTGATCTGGCTTGCCAGACCCGTTGCACCGTACGCGACGTTCTCGTACGACGCACCGCCCAGATCGGTGCCCAGCGTGATGGCAGCGGAGGCCGTTCCTCCACCCGCCAGCATCCCTGTCAGTGCCAGAACGCCGAGCGTTCTTGGAAACGATTTGGATTGCATCAGTCTCTCCTTTCAATTCCCGTGCGGAAAGGCGCGGACGCCCGGTGTACTGGAGTCCGCGCAAAGTTCGTTCAACGAGGATTCGTCCTGTCTGCCGCATCGACGAGCGCAAACTCGCGAACGTAACCGGCCGTCGTCGCCCCGGGCGGCTCCGTGTCGCGCCCTCCCGGGGACACGTAGACCTGGACTGCAGGAAGCAGCAGGCCGTATGTGCCGCGAAACTCCGACGACATGCCGATAAGGATCTTCAGCGAGGCCACGTTGCCACCGCCTTCAGCCAGGAGGTTGCGGGCGATCTCCTGCACGAGCTGATCGCGGGTCTTGGCGTTACGCGGATCCACCTGATCGCTGCGGCGAAGTTCCTGCCAGTTGCTGATCACGGCCTGTGTCACCTGGCCATCCGCGTCCATCGCCACACGGGCGAGTCCGGGCGCGGGGACATAGGTGAGCTCGCGCTTGGTCTGCGGATCGACGAAGGGAGACTTGAGCTTGAGGCCGCGGCGCAGATAGACGACCTTCTGCACCACCACCGGCGCCTGGCCCGCGCCCTTGTCGAAACCGATCGTGAGGTCCTTCACCGGGACCAGCTCACCGTTGGGCGGCGTGGGGATCTCGTTGGTCGGAAGCCCCAGGTACTTGCCGAGGAACTCGACCGCCTTTCCGTATGCATCGGGGTTGCTCATCTTCACCGGCTTGAGGTCGCCCGGCTTCAAGTCGACGACCCTCGGCCGCGAGAGATAGCGGATATTCCCCACACCCAGGTTCTTGCTGAAGCTCAGCGACTTGAAGGCTTCGCCTCCGCCCTCCTGTCCCGTGGTCGCGGTGCACTCCCCTTGATCGGGATCGCCGGTGGGCGTCCCGGTGCGCTGGCAGTCCGGTCCGAACGCAGGCGTGATGCGCGCGCCGAAAGTTCCACCGCGTGCGGTGTTGAAGTTGAAACTCTTGCTGAGCGGTGTTCCGAGGTCGGCGCTGAGCAGCGCCTCCACCAGACCGCTGTTGCTGTTGCCGATGACCGGCGGAAGCGCGGCGCCCACCAACCCCAGCAATCTGTCCAGCGACGGTTCCTCTTCCTGCTTCTGCGCGTGTGCCGCGCCGCTCGCTCCCGCGGCAATCAGCGCCGCGAGTACCGCCTTGTGCATGATCGATCTCGAAAACATGGTGCTGTCCTCCTTGCGGACGTGGTCGTTCCCGGCGGGGCCGGGACGACGCTCACGGGTTCCAGGTGGTCTCGCCCGACGGATCGCAACCGCCGTAGTACATGTAGGCGTAGTTGCTGTTGCTCGGCGGGTCCGCGTAGGTGAAGTTGTAGCGCTCGTTCCACAGGCGGGTGAGCGCATCCGACCCGGAATTGCTGACCGATACCGCGATCGGGCATTGGTCCTGGCAGGTGCCGAACCAGTTCCACGGGTCGTACCACTCGCAATCGAACTCGTTGGGCCGGTAGAGATTGGTGACCCAGGAATACGCGACGCTGGACGAGTGTCCGTCGTGCGCGACATCGGTGTAGTCGCCGTTGAAGCTGGACGAGATCCACATGAGGCCGTGGAAGCCCGTCCACAGGTGCGCGATGCGAGTGCTGGCGCCGTCGCGCATGGCGTTGGGAATGCCGCTCAGGTTGTCGTCGTCGGCGCTATAGCAGGACGACAGGTGGAGGAACATGACGTAGCTGTCGCCGACGCGCATTTCGTTGGAGCTGCCGCCGCCATCGATCTCGCAACTGCTCGAGATCGAGCCGTTCGACTGGCGCATCGTGCCTGCCCAATGGTCTCCCGCGTCGGATCCGTGCGTGGCGATGATCGCCGCATCCATCCAATCCACACCGGACGGGGATGCGGATTGGTGATCGCGGCAATCGCCGTCGTACGACGTGTCGCAGAACCGGCTGATGTTCATGTTGCCGTCGATGTACCGGTACCGGTTCGCGGCGGGGCCCTGGTAGTGCCCGTGCACGCCCATGTGGTCCCACCACGCCTGCGCCATGCCGGGCCAGGAGCTTCTGTCCCCCCCGCCACACCCCGCGCCTCCCGACACGAAATCCCCGATGGCATACATGCCCACGTATAGCGCGGATGCGTCGGGCGCCATGGTCGCCGCCGCCGCCAATGCGGCCACTCTGGCCGCAAGTCTCCATCTTGATTCTGTCTCCATGAACGCTTCCTCCTAAGGTTGCGTGTTCCGATGCGAAGAATCACGTGCGGCGCCGTCAATGCGGCGACGTCAGGGAAGTCTGTTCTTGTGGTTGCGTGCTGAAGCGGCGGGCCTGGACGGCGTGAGCGGTCCGCTGTTCCCTCGTGGGCGAATCTGACCTGAGTCACCTCCGAACAGTGCGTACGTGAAGCACGGCGTCGTCTTCGGCGCGTGCGAGGCCAAGATACGCCGCGCTCCCAGGGGCAACAATAGAATCTTCGTCAGATCATGACATTGTCGTTTGTGGACGACACGAAAGGGGTGAGCGAGCGCGGTGCGTTCGCGCCGCGCCTTGCGGTGCAAGGTCGATGGTTCGAAGAATTCGGGGTACCGCCCCCAGCCGGGAATGCCGGCTTCAGGTCCTGGCGGTCAGGTGGAGAAGAGTCCCGGCCGGCGCCGGTTCAAGCGAGCGTGACACGCCGGCGAAGCGTGCCCGCCCTGTCGTGTCGTGCAACGATTTCGAGGGAAGAACCCTTCGGTGCAGCGACGACCCACTCGCACTTCGCGCGGTCTTCGGTGGTGTCGCCGCCCCATCCCGACCACTCCGACGGCGCACTGGAGGTGTAGGCCCGGCCGTGCAACTGTCCGAGTTCCGTGCGCGGCTCTCCCTGCAGCAATGCCGCTCCCTCGGGGAGCGACAGCTCGAAGATCACCCCGCGCACGAAGCGGTTGTCCTTCGCGCGGCGCGTGACGTGGGTGGGGAGCCAGCCCGTGTTGTGCACGACGGCTCTCACTTTCCACACACCCTCGCCCAACCCCTGCACATCGGCGGAATGCCACTCGAGGAGCGGCGAGACGAGCGCCTGCCAGATGATCCACGCAGGAAACCTTGCCACCTCCCGCTGCAGGAACTGCGGCGGCGGATTGCTCCACGTGTAGAGGGCGTTCCAACCGCCCAGTTCGACGGTTCCGAGCTGCGGATGCTCGAACGGATACCACGGGACGAATCCCTCTCCGTTCAGGACTTCATCGTTCCATCGCAGGAGGGCGAGATCGTCGTCCACCGGATGCTCGCGATACCAGTCGATGAACTTGTAGTCGGTGATGCCCGCCTCGCGCTGCGGACTCCAGATCTCCACGGTCCAGGCGAAAACGCCCAGATGTTCGTACAGCCAGTCGTCGAACGCGCCCGTGATGACTTCCTTGGGGTGATAGCGGAAATCGTGGAAGACGGAGATGTTGGGATAGCCGGTGAGTTCGGTCCCCTTGGCTCCGATCTTCTGATACGTCCACAGGTCTTCCGCAGGGAGCGTGTCGTCGGCCTTGTGCGAATAGGGGCGCAGCAGCACGCCGCTGTAGGTGTGGAAGGCGATGCCGCAGGTGATGTTGGGATGCGCGCTGATGAACGCCACGGCCGAACGCACTTCCGGTTCGGACGCGGGATAGGGGCCCGCACCGTGCTGCTCGTGTTCCTGCCGCCAGTTGGCCGGATAGTTCCGGTTGAGATCGAGACCCTCCCGGCGCGCCTGCATCGCGATCGTCACGCCGTCATAGCGGTCGATCAGGCCCTCCGGCAGGAGCCGGTAGTAGACCCCGCCGGTCTCCACCGGGTCCCGGCGGACCATCAGCCGCGGATCGCGATCTGACACCTTCCACGGACCGTTGGCATCCCGCACCCTCATGCTGAGGATGCGGCCGTCTCCGTCGACGTCCTGCCTTTGCAATCCGCCCGACGGCTCCTCGTCGTGGGGATAGGGCCGGGTCGAGGACCGGATGATCCGCGGCTGGTCGGCCAGCGCCCATTCGGCGCCGTCCGGGTTGAGCCGAGGACAGACATGGAAGGCACGCGTGTCGAGTGCCCGCGTGATGTCGGCATCGCGGCCATGACCTTCGGCCAGCGTCCGCAGGAAATGCATGCATGCCGCAGAGCCCGCCACTTCCGTGGCGTGGATGTTGCCGTCTACCCACACGGCCGGCTTGTCCCGGGCGGGACCGGTGGCGGTGTTCGTGGCGGTCATCAGCCAGATGTCGCGGCCTTCGAAGCTCTTGCCGATGCTCTCGAGCGAGAACAGATCGGGGCGGCCGCGGGCGAGGTCCTGCAGTTCGCGCAGGAGCGGCTCGTATCTCGCGTAGGAAGTCACTGGAAGAAGCCTCTATCGACGTTGCGGCGACATCCGGCACTGCACGCCAGGGACCGCGCACCGCGGTGCACGTGCTCCATCGCATCGAGGCACTTCATGCCGCGGGCGCGGTGGCGACGACCCGCTGCATCGCCGCAAGGCGATGCAGCGGGACTTTCCTCACTTGGCCTTGGGCTTCGCCGCAGTCTTGCTGGACGGAGCGGCTGCCTTCTTCGGTTGCTGCGGCCGCGAATTTCCATAACTGCTCACGGCAATCTTGCCGCGGCGCGTGCGCTTGTCCCCTGCTCCCATGCTTGCTCTCCTTCGATGTGATGAATCGACCTGTCCACGTGTCCGGGCCTCGACGGCCGGACGGCGAGCCGGATTCTATTCGAGGGCGCCCCATTGATCGAGCGATCCTTCGCCGCTCGCGGGAGTCACCCAGCCCGTGCGGCGGCCGGAACGGGTGCCGATTCCGCCTCCGGGCACGGAGAGGGCAGCAAGTCCGCGGAACCTGCCTGGCGCTGTCGAACCTTCCATTACACTTGCAGCGGTCTCCCTGTCCCCGGCGGCTCTGTCATGAATTGGTTCAAGGTGATCGTCGGCTTCGCCGTCATGTTCGGCGTGATCTTCGCGTGGGTGCGGATCATGTCGAAACTGCGCGGCGAAGCGTCGGGCCCGATGTTCAAGATGGAGTTCGGCAAGCGTTCACGGAAGAAGGATGACGCGGCCTCGAACGAGCTCGAGCAGATCATCGCCGCGCACCGCGCAGGTGTGGCCTTGCCGGCTGCAGCCGCCACGCCTGCGCCGACACCAGCAGCTCTGGAAACGCCTCCGGAACAGAGGCCGCTCCTCGCGAAGGAACACGCCCGGCCGGCACCCGAACCGGTGCTCGCCGGACCGCAGAAGGTGCTCTATCTCGCCTGCCGCACCGCCTTTCCGGAGCTCATCGTGTTTCCCCGGCTTCCGGCCGCTCAGTTGCTCGGGACAGCCGCCATGGGCGCCGTTGCGCAGCATGTCTTCGATGCCGTGCTGTGCCGGCCGGACTACACGCCGCTCGCCGTGATCGACATGGGAGACCCGCACAATCCCAGTCAGGCGGCGCAGATGCTGCTGCGCGAACGAGGCGTCCGGTATCTCGAGTTCGACCGCCGCTCGCTTCCGCGCCGCGAGCAGCTTCGCGACGCCGTGCAGGGCTTGTGAACATGCCCACATCGTCCGTGTCATCCCTCTTTCTCTTGCGAGTCCCCTCCGTGCCGCACTTTCTTCGTCTGCTGTTCGCTTCCCTCCTGCTCTCCTTCTCCGCAGGACCCGTCTTCGCCCAGGGCATGTACGTGGAATTCTCCGATCGCCTCCCCGATGGTCCGGTGGAAAAGACCATCGCCATCGACCGCGTCGTGGGCGATGGACAGGAGACGGTGCGGGGGCAGTTCGTCGTGCTGGAGTACGAAGGCTGGGTCTACGATCTGTCCGCTCCGGAACGCAAGGGCAGGAAGTTCGACAGCACGAAGGATCGCGGCCAGTCGCTGTCCGTCCTCGCAGGCGTGAACCGCATGATCACGGGATTCGACCGCGGCATCATGGGCATGCGGGTGGGCGGAAAACGTACGCTGGTGGTTCCCCCCAAGCTGGGCTACGGCACGCGGATCGCCTTCGGCGAGGTACCGCCCAACTCGACGCTGATCTTCGACGTCGAGTTGCTGGACGTCGTGCCCGCCAGCAATGTCCCTGAGGATCACCCATGAGCGCGGTGCTGCTGAGCGAGATCCGTGACGGCGTGCTGGTTCTCACGCTGAACCGGCCGGATGCCATGAATGCCATCGATGTCGCGCTGCGGCAGGCGCTCATCGAGGCACTGCACGCGGCGAACCACGACGCAGATGCGCGCGCCGTGGTGATCACCGGCGCGGGCGACCGGGGATTCTGTTCGGGGCAGGACCTCGCCGAAACGGCGAAGTACCGCGTGGATGACATCGAAGCGTGGCTTTCCGCCAACCACGCCATGTACCGGGCCGTGCGAGATCTCGACAAGCCCTCGGTGGCCGCCTTCAACGGAACAGCCGCCGGAGCGGGATTCCAGATCGGGCTTTGCTGCGACCTGCGCGTGGGTTACCCCGAGATGCGCATCGGCCAGCCGGAGGTCAGGGCGGGGCTTGCGTCGGTCGTGGGTTCGCAGATGATGACCACCCACGTCGGCCTCGCCCACAATCTGGAGCTTTCCCTGCTCGGAGACCTGGTCACCGGACAGCGTGCCTACGAGATGGGATTGCTCAACCGGCTCGTGCCGCAGCATGAAGTTCTGATCACCGCCGAGGGCCTCGCGGGGAAACTCGCTTCCCTGCCGGCCACGGCCGTTCGTCTCACGAAGGACCGCTTTCGCCGGCTCACCCAGCCCGGGTTCGACCGATCGCTGGAGGACGCCATCCTCGCGCAGACCCGGGCCTACGAATCCGGCGAGCCGCAGGCGGCCATGGAGAGATTCCTCAACGCCCGCAAGGGCAAGACCCGGTAGCGTCCGGAGCGATGTCAGCTGGAAAACCGCGCAGTTGACGTTGCCGATCGGAGACGGCATAAGATTCGCATGGGCGAGGGTCGCCACAACAACAACACGCAGGACTGAGGGAAAGGTGAACCAGGAAACGCAGCCTCGCCACATCTGGCAGTTGCCCACGGAACACGTGAGCGCCACCGTGGTCACGGCCGAAGCCTGCCGATTCTCGGTGCTCACCCGCGCCCAACTCGAAACCTACATGATGGAGCACCCGGAGCTTGCGCTCGCCATGCTGCGCATGCTGATCGGCCGGGTCAGGGTACTCACCCGCACCGTGGGCAATCTCTCCTTGCTGGACGTCTATGGGCGGGTGGCCCATCTGCTGCTGGACATGGCCGTGGAAGAGAACGGCCGCCTGGTGATCGAGCGCAGGCTCACCCAGCAGGACATCGCTACCCGCGTGGGCGCTTCCCGCGAGATGGTGAGCCGCATCCTCAAGGACCTCCGCGCGGGGGGTTATGTGGAGACGGAGGACAACCGGATGGTCGTGCTCCGCAGTCCGCCGAAGACCTGGTAGCCCCTCCCGCAGGCGGAAGTCCTCTCCCCGCCTGATCAACCCTCGTCCGCCGAACTCCTGCCCGAGAATTTCTCTCCGGTTGTGACAAATTCACGTGCTCTGGAGCACGCCGGCCTCTATTCTGGAATCCATTCCGGCGTTGGCTTGGTTTTCGATGTCAGCCCGGATCCGTGGAGCGTCGCGCGGGAGCCAATGCCCGTGCCCCCGCCCCTCGAGCAATAACAACAATTCGAAACCGCGAAGTCCGGGGCATGACAAGTAGCACGTGTCGAAGTACGTGCGGCACGTCGCGTGACAGGGGCCCCCGCGACCTTGCCAGAGGGAAGGTGGATCATCGATGCTGGGCGCCATCGCCGGTGACATCGTCGGGTCTGTCCACGAATGGACCGCCACCAAGACGAAGGACTTTCCGCTGTTCGTGGCGTCGAGCCGCGTCACCGACGAGACGATCCTGACGCTCGCGGTGGCGGAATGCCTCATCGACGGCCTGGACTACGCGGAGACGTTCCACCGGTATTTCGAGGCGTATCCCGGGGCGGGCTACACCGGCACGTTCGTGCGGTGGGCGTTCCAGAAACAACGCGAACCCTATCGCAGCTTCGGCAACGCAGCCGCCGCGCGGGTCGCCGCGATCCCCTACGCCTTCGATTCATTGGACCATGTGCTGGAAGAAGCCCGGCACTGCGCCGGCGTCACCCACGACCACCCGGACGCAGTGGCAGGCGCGCAGGCTGTGGCGACCTGTATCTTCCTCGCACGCAACGGCGCGACGCGAGACGAGATCCGCGATGCCGTCGAACAGCGCTTCGGCTACTCGCTCGCACAGTCCGTGGACGAACTCAGGGTCGCACACGAGTTCGACAGTTCCACGCTGGGCTCGATGCCGCAGGCCATCCGCGCCTTTCTCGATTCCACGAGCGTCGAAGACGCCATCCGCAACGCCGTGTCACTGGGGGGTGATGCGGACACCATGGCCAGCGTGGCGGGCGCCATCGCCGAGCCGTTCTACGGAGGCCTGCCCTACGACATGCGCAACACCGTGCTGTCCAGGCTGGACTCTCGTCTGCGCGACGTCTACGACCGCTTCAAGGAACGGCACCGGAGCCGATGGAACAGAGTGCCCTGAGGACAGGAGGAAGAACACCGCCGGCCGCTCACGGATCATTGTCCGTCCTCACCCGAATCAAGTTCGGACGTTTCTGGCGGCAGGGGGCCTGCCGCGGACAAGAGACACCACGAACGCAGCACCGACGAGCACGGCAACGGCCATCACCACGACCCCATGCCCCGGGGAGAACAGAAGGCCGCAGTATCGCGCCCGGGATGCTTCGAGGATGGCGTTGAAGCGGGTCAACCCATCGAGGGCGGCCAGAGGACCGGGATCGGAACCTTGGGCGACGCCAGGAACGAATGCAATGAGCACACACGACTCGAAGGAAACTGCCAAATTGGAGTCTTCGCTGCTTTGGCGTGACCTCGATCGGATACGGCACGGGGCAGGTGGTCCGGACAGTCCCGGCGACGCATCCATTCCTGCCACATCGCCCCTGCCGGCCGGAATGGCCTCGGAGACATCACCACTGCGCGAAGCCTGACCAGCGCCTTCGACTGCCTGGACCAGCAGCCATCGCCGGTCCAGGCAATACAGGGGCGTGGTCTACTTGATGGCGATGGGGTTGATGATCGCCTGGACCGCTCCGGTGAGGCGCGAGGGGCCCAGCGTGAACAGGAACTCCCATGCCTGATCCTTGGCCATCTCTGCCGTTTCCATGTTCTCCAGGATGAAGATGCCGTTCTCGGGAAGCAGGATCTGGTGCACCTCGAAGACGCCGGCACCCTTTTCGAAGGGCAGCACTTCCAGACCCCACGTATCGGCGCCGATGGCTGCGACACCCAGACCTGCAAGGTAGCGGGCTCCCTCACGGCCTAGGCCCGGCTCGACCGATCCATAACGCTTGTCGTCCTTGCCGATGAGCGAGGTCCAGCCCGTGTGAAACAGCACCACATCGCCCTTGTCGATGCTCTTGATGCCCTGACGCTTCATGGCCGCTTCGATTTCCGCCCTGTTGAAGGCAGTCCCTTCGGGAACGAGACCGTCCTTCCCGTACAGGGGGACCATGTCCAGCAGGATGCCGCGAGTGGCAATGGGCGGAAGCGTCTCGATGCCGTACTTGGCAAGACCGGTCACCTTGCCAATGTCTTCGCCCTTGAGGCAGTTGAAGTACTTGGCGTCGACGCCGATGTGGCCCAGGCCGTCGATCTGGGAGCCGACACCGTTCCAACCCATCACGATGTCGTCGTTGTACGTCATTTTCGTCGGCCCCAGACTGACACCGTTGACCTGGTTGGGCTGAAGCACGGTCACGGCGTAGTTGCGGGGAGGAAACGCGGGGGTCAGGCGGTTGGTCTCGATGCCGAGTTGATAGGCCTTGCCCTTGGTCACGGTCTTCATGGCCTGCAACACTTTGTGCGAGCCGAGATGGTTGAGGTTACCGATCTGATCGTTCGGGCCCCATTTGGACATGCCGCACTTGACCTCGTCGGCAAGGGCGGGCAGCGAAATCGCAGCTGCGGCGCAGGCTGCGGCCAGCGTGCGGATGGCCGTTCGGCCGATATGTCGTTGTTGCATGAGTTCTCTCTCCCGTTTGAGCTTGGTTTCGTGATGTTCCGACCGGCACCGCCCCGTTGCACGGCGCAGGTGCCGCCGACATCTGGAACCGGGCATCCCACGCCCTGCGCCAATTGCCGGCTGCGGCAGTATGACCGAACTGTATTTTGTCTTACAAGCACTCGTTCGATACGTTCGGGCTCATGTGCGGACGGCCGTGCCCGCAGCCCTCGGCGGATCTGCGAGACGACGTCTTCCCCGGGAACGAAAGAAATGGCGCTCAAGGCGCCGGGCAGCCACCCCGGATCAGCCGGCCGGGCATTTCACCCGTCGCTTCGCCATCGCGCATCGTCTCCACGCCCGACACGAACGTGTGCCGGTAGCCTCGCGCCTTCTGAACCAACCTGCGACCTCCCGCCGGCAGGTCGTAGGCGACACGGGGCATCTCGAGCTCGAGGTTCTCGTAGTCGATCAGATTGAAGTCGGCCTTGTAGCCAGTCGCGAGAACGCCGCGATCGTGCAGTCCGTACGTGCGGGCGGTGTCGTACGTCTGCTTCTTCACCAGGAACTCGAGCGGCAGCTTCGGCCCGCGGGTGCGGTCGCGCGACCAATGGGTGATGAGACTCGTGGCGGAGCTGGCATCGCAGAGAAGTCCCACGTGCGCGCCCGCATCTGCCAGCCCGCAAACCGTGGCCGGATCCTCCAGCATCGTCCGCACGATTTCGAGATCGCCGTCGAAGTAGTTCTCGAACGTGTGCAGCAGCATCGCCTTGCCGCCGTCTTCGAGCATCCAGTCCAGCACGACTTCGAAAGGATCCCTGCCTTCGCGGGCAGCATGCGCGGCCACGCTCTCCATCGGATCCGGCTCGTAGTTCAAGGGTTCGCAAAGGCGGAAGGTGCGCGCCATCGCGTCGGCCATCCACTTCGTGTGCGCGTCGTCGGGCCGTTCGGACCACAACCGGCGGCGCAGGTCTGCGTCGGAGACGAGGTGCGCGTACCGCGCCTGAGGTAAGAGATCGTCCATCGCCGTGAACAGGGGATGCGTGAGGAACGGGTGCACGCTCCTCCAGCGCGAAGATGACGCCGATGGGCCGGGACCCCACCTGCCCGGTCACGTCCATGCCGCGTGCCCGTGCCGCGTGGATGCGCGAAAGCGTGTCCTTCCACAGATCCGGAGCGTTGTGGACCTGGAGCAGCAGCACCGACAGCGGCCGGCCGGCGATCTCGGCCGCCGCGCGCAACCGCTCGAAGTCGCCATCGCCGAAATCCGAGTTGACCTCGATCACACCTGCGCCCGCTCGTCGCATGGCGCGAGCAAGACCCGCCAGTTCCACGTCTGCCGCCGAAAGTCCTGGCGTGTAGCGGCCGTCGCGCGTCCGATGTTTCTTCGTCCGTGAGGTGCTGAGGCCCAGTGCGCCGGCTCGCAAGGCCGATTCGAGCCCGAAACCCATGCGTTCGATCTCGTCGTCGGTCGGACGCTGCGCGTGATCGGCACCGCGGTCGCCCATGGCGTGGAAGCGCAGCGCAGCGTGCGGCACCTGGGCACCGATGTCCAGGATGTGCGGCGCCGCTTCCAGAACGTCGAGGTACTGCTCGAAGCTTTCCCAACGGAAGTCGATTCCTTCTGCCAGGACCGTCTCGGGGATGTCCTCCACGCCTTCCATCAGCTGGATGAGATAGCGCTCCTTGCCGGGACGCACGGGCGCGAAGCCAACGCCGCAATTGCCGAAGACGGCCGTGGTGACACCATGCCACGAAGAAGGCGTGAGGTAGGGGTCCCACGTCGCCTGTCCATCGTAGTGCGTGTGGATGTCGACCCAGCCGGGCGTGAGCAGCAATCCTCCGGCATCGATCTCCCGGCGAGCGGACCCGATATCCGTGCCGACCGCCGAGATCGTCGAACCGTCCACTGCGATGTCCGCCATCTTGCGGGGCGCCCCGGTGCCATCCAACAGCGTCGCATTCCGCACTACCAGCTCGTGCATCCCGGTCTCCTCGGTCCTGTCGCGCGAGTCTAAGCGGACCCGTCCTCCGCCTCAATGAAACCGTGCCGGAGATTTGCGGACGAAATCCGCATTCCTCCCGATTCGAATTGCGTTGCAAACCGAAACGGACGTGGAGTAGGCGTCCGGGCAGAAAACGGCGTACCCGCCATTGCGCACGGGCAGACACCCGTGGAGTCTCAGCGTCCGCCGGCTCGAAACACCAGCACGGCCCCGGCCAGAGGGCGCCCCTGATCCATGCGAAGCGCCAGCGTGTGCTGCTGCAGGACCTCGAAACCCAGCACGCGGGCACGCGCCACCACGGTGTCCGCGTGGTGCGCAAAGCGGCCGCTTGGCCGCAGGACGGTGATGCCCGCGTCCGGTTCGTCGTGCGTCTCTATCGACAAGGCCACGATGCCGCCACGCACCAGCACGCGCATGCACCCGGAGAGAACCTGTTCGATGCGGCCTTCGTAAATGAGCACATCGGCGGCCGTGGCAGCCACGAACGATTGCGGTATGGCGTCGGCAAGGTAGCCCAGCAAGTCCGCGCACACGAGTTCCTCGTAGAGGCCGCGTTCTCTCGCCTTCTCCAGCATGCGGGGCGACAGGTCGACGCCGGTGAGCCGCAGTCCGGACCCGCGAAGCGCTTCTCCGACCAGGCCCGTCCCGCATCCCAGGTCCACGATCTTTCCCGTTCCCTCCGCCGGCAGCCAACGCAGCAACTCGGATGCGAGCACCTCGGGGACCGCATAGCGGAGGCCATCCACCAGTTCGGCATCGAACCGGCCGGCGAAATCGTCGAACAATGCGCGCACGTACCCCGCGGGCGCCGTGTCGACCCGTCGCCCTTCTGCGGCATCGCGCAGGTGACGCACTTCCTCGTCGCCGGGCAGCAGTTCCGCCGCACGCCCATAGTGCGCAGCAGCCGCTTCACGCTGGCCGGACTGGAGCGCGAGCAATCCCTGAAGCTTGGCAATGGCACCCTCGCCCGGGTGCTGCGACGCCAGTGCGTCGAGCAGCAGCATCGCCTCCGGGGAGCGATCGACAAGGCGAAGAGCGTCGGCAAGATGCAGCGTTGGCGCGATTCCCGCGGGATCCAGTTCGCTTGCCGTTCGCAGGGACTCGACGGCCGGCGCGAGCTCTCCGGCTTCGCGCAGCGCAATGCCCAGTTCGAGGTGGGCCTGAGCGACGCCCGGCGCGATCGACACGGCTTGCGACAGGGCGGCGATGGCCTCCGGCAAGCGCCCGGCGGCGCGGCTGTGACTGCCAAGATTGATCCAGGCGGCGAACTGGGACGGATCGATCTCGGCGGCGCGGCTCCACTGGTCCATTGCCTCTTTCAGGCGGCCGGTGGCGTGCAGCACATTGCCGGCAAGCAGATGGTCTTCGGAAGTCCCCTGACTCTGCTCCAGGGAGGCAAGGAGATGCGTCCCTGCCGCGGTCGCGTCTCCGTCCTGCAGGCAGGCGAGGCCCAGGTTGAAGCGGGCCTTGGCGAAGTCGGGGTCGGCCGCAAGTGCCGCCTCGTAGCACCTGCGCGCCCGCGCCGGTTCTTCGCACGCAAGGTGGACGTTGCCGCGAAGATTGAGCGCTTCCGCCGATGGCCCCTGCCCGGCCGGAAGCGCATCGAGGAGCGTCAGCGCGCGGGCGAACTCCCTTCGGTCGTACGCGTTCCGGGCAGCGGCGAGATCGGGCGGCGGATCATCTTGGGCCATGGCCGCAAGTGTAGATCGCGGCCATGCCGTAACGACACCCCGGGGAGGTCACTGCGGCTTCTGCTCGGCGCCTGCTCGGGTCGTTGCCCCGTCCCCGTCTGAGGACCATAGCGGTCGTCTTCGATCCGGTAGACGAACACCTGGTCGATCTCGAATTCCTCCACGCCGTTCTCGTCGGGCGGAAAGATGTAGTGCTTCGCCGCCTTGGTGGCGGAATAGTCGAACACGCCCGGAGGCGTCGACTCGATCACCTCGGTCTTCAGCACCTTGCCCGTACCGCTCACCAGCAGGCGCACGCGCACCTTGCCTTCGATGCCCTGCGACAGCGCGTCCTTCGGATACACGGCCGGCGGCTTCTTCACCGGCTTGGCCCGCTTGTCGGGCGGAGGCAGATCCGGCGGGGGTGGCGGAGGGGGCGGCGGCTCCGGCTCGGGTGGCGGCGGTTCGGGCTTGGGCGGCTCCGGCAATGGCAGCGGCTTGTCTTCCGGCTTGGGCGGCTCCGGCGGTTTGGGCGGTTCCGGCTTCTTCTTCTTCGGCTTCGGTGGCTGCGGCGGAGGCGGAGGCGGCGGAGGAGGCTCGGGCAGCTTCACGAACTCGACCTTCATGGGCTCGGGTTCGGGAGGCGGAAACAGGTCGCTCCAGTTGATCGTCGCGTACACCCACACGGCCGCCTCCAGCGCGAGGGCGATGGCCAGCGCACGAGGAAACGACAGGAGTTTGCGGCCCGCTCCCGGAGGCCGCGGCTCGGAAGCCCGCGGCGGCGAGGTCTCGCTCATTTCTTGGCGGGCGTCGTCGTGGCAGGTGTAGCAGCGGCGTCGGCCGGTGCCGTCTTGGAAGCGGCGATACCGACAGACTGGATGCCCTCGGCGCGCACGATGTCCATCACGTCGAGCAACTTCTGCAGCGGGACTTCCTTGTCTCCGGCGATGACGACGTCGACCTTGCCTTTCTCCTTGTCGGCCTTGAGCCGTGCCGTGAGTTCCTCCGGCGTGTGCGGCTTGCCCTGGATGAACATGGCGCCGTCCTTCTGCACGCCGATGGTGATCTGCGTGTCCTTGATGACCTGGGTGGTCTTGGAACCGGGCAGGTCCAGCGCGATGCCGCTGCCGGCGATGGTGTCGATCGTGATCATGATGAAGAACACCAGCAGGAACATCATGATGTCGATCATCGGGATCACTTCGATCCGCGCCTTGTCGGCCTCGAAGTAACGGTCTGTGCGCGAGCGCATGTGCGCAGCTCCTAGCGGGCGCCGCCGCCGTGGAGGCGGTTCACGACCGTGATCTTGATGAGTTCCATCTGCTGCACGCCAAGACGCACGCGCTTGTTGAAGTAGTTGAGGAAGATGAGACCGACGATCGCGATGAACAGCCCGACGCCGGTGGCCACCAGCGCTTCGCCGATGCCTCCCGTGACCGCGCCCGCGCCGGCTCCGACGCCTTGATTGCCCAGCACGTTGAACGTCTTGATCATGCCGAAGATCGTGCCCAGCAGACCGAGCAGCGGACCCAGCGTGACAGCGGTGTCCAGCACCCAGAGGTTGCGGTCCATCACCGGCACGACCTCGAGAATCGATTCGTCGATGAGGCGTTCGGCTGCCTCGGCATCGGCGGCCTGCGAATCCGCGCCCGTGGTCACCAGCACGGATTGCATCGCGCCGGGGAAGCGTGCTGCAACCGCGCGCAGTCCGTCCAGATCGCGATAGCCGGTGCGTTTGAGGTCGTGCTCGATGGCGGCGCCCTGATTCAGCACCCGGTGGAAGAACCACAGGCGCTCGATCACCACGGCAAGACCCACGGTGAAGAGCACCACGAGCACCGGGATGACTCCCATGGAAAGAGTGCTCAGTTCAATGAAGCTGTTCCACATGTCGTTTCTCTTAGGTCGGAGGTGGTGTTGGAAGTCCGGCTCGCGATCCGCGCACCTGCATCACGCGATCCACTGCTGCTCAGTTGCCCTGCCCTTCGGGAAAGGGCGGAAACCACGGCACATCGTATTTCTCGACGATCGCCTGGATCTCGCCGTTGGCCAGCATTTCCGCGAACGAATCGTCGATGAGCTTCTTGAAGTCGGTCTCCTTGGCCTTCACCGCCCAAGCGCCGTTGTACCGCTGACCCGGCATGGGCTGGAATCCGGCCGACATCTTGAGCTCGACGTTCTTGTCACGGTTGGCGACCGGGATGGAGGGGCCCCACACCATGATCGCGTCCACTTCCTTGCGCAGGAGGCCGTCGATGACGCGGTTGTTCTGGAAGTACGTGACGACAGGAATGCCCAGGGACACGGCGTTGTCGTACATGGGCGTGTAGGCCGGAACGCCTACCTTGATTCCGGTACCTTTGAGATCGGCAAGCGTCCGGGCCTTGGGGACCTTCCCGTTGCTCACCAGCACGAATCCGATGCCGATGTAGGGCCTGGTGAACGCCATGGCGTTCTTTTCCATGTGATCGTCCTCGCCGGTGATCACGAGCCCGAGGAACACGTCGCAGAAGCCGCGGTTGATGGTCTGCCTGAACGCGAGATTGACGCCTCCGCGATAGACGCCCGTGTTGGCCCACATCACGGAGAACTCCCAGCCCTGCTTCTGTGCGATGCGGCTCAGGATCTCGATGTCGATGCCCGGGGGTTCGGTCTTGACCGCGGTATGGGAGAACGGGTAGTACCACGCGTCGGCGCACGCAAGGATCCGCTTCATCGCCGTGGCGCGGCCGATTGCGCTCAGATATCGGACCTCCTGCGGAATCTCCACCGGCGGACCGCCGTAGCGGAATCCACCCTGGTAAAGGCGGTCCGTGAACGGATCGAACGTCTCGGGCTCCTTGTACCCGATCTCCGCGACCCGCGGCCGCGGGTTGCCGATCACGTATTCGATGTCCAGCTCGGGGACGGCGGACCACGCCTCGCCCGTCAGGGCAACGAGCGCGAGGAAAAGGGCCGTCGCCCGCACGCACTTCTCGATCAAAGACACAACACAATGCTCCTCCGCCCGGTTCGGGCCGGTCTCGACGGTTCGTGCGAACCTGCGGGACCCGGCTCTGCCGGTCTGGTTCTTCCCTGCTTGGCCATTCGGACGACGGCACGGCGCCCAGGAAACATTCCCGCCGCGCCAGAGGGTGGCGGCTCCCGGAACGGGAACCGGGCCCGAGTGTAAACCAAAGCCCGCGCGCCGCTACACGGCGGGTTGGCCGGCGGGTTGGCGCAGGGACCGTCCCGACATCCCTCCGTCGGGCTCAGGGCGGCGGTCGCATCTGCCGCGTGTCTCAAGCCACTCCCGAGCCTCGAACGACCGACCCGGCAGATGCTAGTACCCCGGCCGGACTTTGACTTGAACGAATCTGCCATGGCGCGAGGCCCCAGGGACAGTCCGCCCGGGATTCATGCGCCCAGGAGATCCGCGACAACGACTCGTTTTCGCGCGCCTGGCAGAGCCCGACGTACCCGCGCGTCGAGCTCAGCGTGCGGGCGCACTCCTCGACTCGCCAGGAGCCCCGTTGGCGCGCACGCGGTCCAGCACCGTCATGGCGCTGGCCACGAAGGCGGCCGGATCGGAGAGATTGGACGGAACGATCAGCGTGTTCCCCGCCTTCGCCAGTTGCGCGAAGGCCCCGATGTATTGCTCCGCCACGCGCAGATTGGCCGCGCTCATGCCGCCGTCGGCACCGAGCGCCTGGGCCACGGCCCGGACCGCTTCGGCCTGCGCATCGGCCAGCATCCGGGTGGCCGTCGCTTCGCCCTGCGCCTTGTTGATCGCCGCGGCCTTCTCGCCTTCCGACTGCAGGATCTTGGCCTGCCGTTCGCCATCGGCGAGGTTGATCTCCTCCTGCCGCTGGCCTTCGGACTTCGCGATGAGCGCGCGCTTCTCGCGTTCCGCGGTGATCTGCGCCTGCATCGCGCGGAGAATGGATTCCGGCGGCGTCAGATTCTTGATCTCGTAGCGGAGCACCTTCACACCCCAGGTGCGGCCCGCCTCGTCGAGCGCGGAGACGATCTGGCGGTTGATGTCGTCGCGGCTCTCGAAGGTCCGGTCCAGTTCCATCTTGCCAATCTCGCTGCGCAGGGTGGTCTGCGCAAGCTGCGTGATCGCCATCTGGTAGTCCGACGTGCCGTAGCTCGCCAGCTTGGGATCGGTCACCTGGAAGTAGAGCAGGCCATCGACGCCCAATTGCGTGTTGTCCTTGGTGATACACACCTGCTCCGGGACGTCGAGCGGCACTTCCTTGAGCGAGTGGCGGTACTGCACGCGGTCGACGAACGGCACGGTGATGTTCAAGCCCGGTTCCAGGATCCGGTGGAACTTGCCGAGCCGTTCCACGACCCAGGCATTCTGCTGCGGCACGACGCGCACGCCCTCGACGACGAAGACGATCACCACGCCCAGGATGAATATGGGGATGGCGAGCGCCTGCGTGGGCGGAAAGAAGAAGGCCACGGCGGCGAGGATCAACACGGCCATGAGCTTAGGAAACATGCGGGTTCCTCCCTGTGTCGGCCGTGCCGGCAGCCACGGCATGCGGCTGCGCTCCGGACCGGGATTGGACTACGGTCGGTGCTGCGAAACCTTGAGCCGCGTGCCGTCGACAGCGGTCACGAACAAGGAGGCACCTGCCGGCAGATCGGTCGCGCCGGCCACGTCCGCATCCCAGGGTGCACCGCGGTAACGGACCCGGGCCAGACGTCCTTCCTGATTGAGCCACGTCTCGAACGTGGCGATCTGACCGACGTCTATCGCGGCAGCGTCGCCTTGTCCTTCGAGCGAACGCTTGCGCTTCTTGACGATCACGAGGCCCACGAGCGCCGTGAACGCGGCCACGATGGCCTGAGGCGCGAAGTCACCGCCCGCATAGGCGACGAGCGCGGCAGCAGAACAGGCGATGCCGAAGATGAGAAGGTAGAAGGTCCCCGTCATCAGTTCGACGATGACGAGGACCAGACCGGCAAGAAACCAGTACAGCGCGGGTGTCATCGCACCTCCCTGCGACCGTGTGGACGGGCGCAAGTATAGGCTGCCGACGCTCGGCACTTGCCGGAGATCTGCGTTCAGCGCCTCAACGGGGCCGCGTCGCGCCGCAGCGCCAACTTCAGGTGCCAGGACAACCGTTGCCCCTCTGCCACGCGGTCCTGCGACAGATCGAACGACCGGACGGCGAAGCCCGGCGTCGAGAGAACGAGGCCTCCCATCGACGCAAAGCGCCAGCCGCGATCGTCGTGGGGGACGCTCCGGACGAATCGCCCCGCGGAATCTCTCTCCCGCACATCCTGACCTCGCATCAGCATCGTCCCGTCGCCGAAACGGCATAGCTCGTAGACATAGAGCCACGGCACGTCGAGGTAACGCAACTCCACCGCGACCACGACCCGGTCCGCAGTTTCGGCGCGAGCCATCAGACTGCTGAGGAAATTGGTGGGCCGCTTGACTCGTGTGCGCTCGACGACGCCTGGCACCTTCAGTTCCGCGACACCGCGCGCGTCCGTGAAGCCTGTCACGCCACTGTCGGGCGCTTCCCAGCGAGCCATCGAAGCGGACGTGATCCGCAGCGGCAACCCGGCAACCGGTTCATCTTGCGTATCCGCAATTTCCACGCTGACGTTCAGCGGCACCGAGGTCATGTCGGTTGCGGAAGGTACGGACGAGAAAAACTGAGCGCGAACGCCAGGGGCAGCCAGGCACTGCCAAGCCGAGGGGAAGAAGGCCACCCTTGCCAGCGATTGATGCTGGCAGTCGCGGCGATGCTCACGACGGGCACGCTCGCGAGACGGTTTCCACGGCGCTGGAGGCGTCAGGCGCCGAACCGAGGAGAAAACCCTCACCGTCACGGCATGCTGGAGGCACGGCGTGCAAATCCCTGGATCACGATTCGTCGAGGACTTGCATCGCCACGTCGAGCAACTGGCCTTTCGCTGTGTAGTAACGGTCCAGCCGCCACTCCTTCAACATGTCCCGGGCCATCTCGAACACGTCGTGATCCAGGTCGTAGAGCTCCTGCAGCCGGAAATCGTTCTCGGATTCCAGCGCGACGACCAGACGCACCAGCGTCCGGGCTGCTTCGGTGTCCGGGTGGCCGACGATGTACTTGCGGATCTTCTTGATGGCCTTCATGGATTACTTCCTCGTCGCTGGGCTTGAAACAGGGCTGGCAACCGTAACAGAGGACGACCGCCGTCGATGCGCGCCGGATTCTAGTGCACTCGGACCCGCGAGAACCCGGCAATCGTCAACTCGCCCCAAAGTTTTTGGGGCCGGTTCCGCAGAAGAGCACGGTGCCGCACGCCCGTGTCATTTGACAGCAACAGGATTGTCACATCGAGGCGACCGGCCCGGTCCTCTGGGATGGTCCGGCATTCAATCCTGCAGGCCGCCTTGCTATCCCGGACGCCAACGCAGCAGCCGCCGCTCCGCGACGGTGACAAGACGGTCCAGCAGGAGCGCGAAGCCAGTGAGGACCAGCACTCCGGCGAACACGGTGTTGATGTCGAACACGCCCTCGGCCTGGAGGATCAGGTAGCCGACACCTTTCGCAGAGCCGAGGTATTCGCCGATCACCGCACCCACGAAGGCCATGCCCACCGCCGAGTGCAGGCTCGCGAACACCCATGCCGTGGCGCTGGGCAGGTACACGTGACGAAGCAGTTGCCGCCGCGACGCGCCCAGCATGCGGGCGTTGTCCAGCACGACCGGATTCACCTCTCTCACGCCATGAAATACGCTGAAGAAGACGATGAAGAACACCAGCGTCACGCCCAGCAGCACCTTGGACAGCATTCCCAGGCCGAACCAGACCGCGAAAATCGGCGCGAGGATCACCCGTGGCATGGCATTGAACGCCTTGATGTACGGATCCAGAAGCCGGGCTGCCGTGTCGGACAGGCCGAGCCACAGGCCCACCGCGAGCCCCAGCACCGTCCCCACGACGAAGGCCGCTGCAGTCTCGGCGAGCGTCACGCCCAGATGAGGATAGATGCTGCCCGACAGGAACCACTCGCGGACCCGGTCCAGCACCACGAGCGGTTCGCCGAAGAAGAACGGCGGCAGCACGTCGGTGGCCGTGAGGACGTGCCAGAGGGCGAAGACCGCGGCGAGCAATGCAAGCTGCGCCACCGGCATCCAGCGGCGGCTCATGGCGCGGCCCCCTCGGCTTCGTGAGCGCGCATGACTTCCGTCCGCAGCGTGTGCCAGATGTCGCGATGCAGTTCCACGAAATGCGGTGTCAGCCGGATTTCCGCGACATCGCGTGGGCGCGGCAGGTCGATCCGGAACTCGCCGACGGGACGGCTGCCCGGACCCGCGCCCAGCACGACGACACGATCGGACAGGGCGATGGCTTCCTCGAGATCGTGCGTGACGAACAGAACGGACTTGCGGTCCTGTTGCCACAGTTCCAGCAGTTCGTTCTCCATGAGCGCGCGCGTCTGCACGTCCAGTGCGGAGAACGGCTCGTCCATGAGCAGGATCTTCGGGCCCACCACCAGAGTCTGGGCCAGCGAGACGCGCTTGCGCATGCCTCCGGACAATTCGTGCGGATACTTGTGGCCGTGGCCGGCGAGACCTACCCGGCGCAACCAGTCGTCCGCAGCTGCGCCCGCCTGCGAGGACTCGACGCCGCGCAGCTGCAGGCCCAGCAGGACGTTGTCGCGGGCACTGCGCCACGGCAGCAGCGCTTCGTCCTGAAAGAGATAGCCGGCGTGGACATTCCGGCCGCGCAGCGGCTCGCCGAAAACACGCACGGCGCCCTCCGCCGGCGGACGCAATCCCGCGGCCACGTTGAGCAGCGTCGACTTGCCGCACCCGGTGGGTCCCACCAGGGACACGAACTCGCCTTCGCCCACGTGGACCGTCGCATCGGACACCGCGACGTGCACGCCGCTGCTGCGCGATGGAAACCTGCATGTCACACGGTCGAGTTCCAGTGCCAGCATCAGGCCTTCCCGAGAGCGCGTTCCACGAAGGCGTTCGTGTACGTCTGGTTGAGGAACAGTACGGGCGCGCGCCGCACGGCAGTGTTGTGCGCGAGCAGTACCTTGTACGCCGCATCCACGAGCTTGGGCGTGAAGAGACCGTCGGGCGAATAGGCACCGCGCAAACGCTCGAACGCAGCCGTGTAGAGCCCGCGGTCGCCCAGGAGATACTCGGGAGGGACCGTCTTCATCACATCCTCGGTCGACGCCGTTCGCATCCACCGGAGCGTGCGGACCATGGCGTTGGTCAGCGCCTGGACCGTGGCCGGATGATCGCGAATGTAGGCCGCCTTGGCGTAGAGGGTGGCGGCCGGCAGCCGCGCGCCGAAGACCTTGCGCGTGCCTTCGTCCGTGATGGTTTCGTGGACGACCTTGATGTCACCGGACTTCTCCAGCAGGCTGATCACCGGTTCGACGGACGACAGCGCATCGATCTGCCCGCCGCGCATCGCCGCCACTGCACCCGAGCCCGTTCCGACCCCCACGATCGACACGTCGTCGGGCGTGAGACCCACCGAAGCGAGCAGGTGGTTCACGAACATGTGCGTGCTGGACCCGGGCGCCGACACGCCGACGCGCATTCCCTTGAGATCCTTGGGCCAGGAATAGGCCGCGGCCTTTCCCTTGGCAATGCCCAGTTCCAGACCCGGGTTGGTTCCCTGCAGCACGAACGCCTGGACCTTCTGCGCGAGCGTCTGCATGGTGATGGTGTGCTCGAAGGCGCCGGACACCACATCGGCGCTGCCGCCGATGAGCGCCTGCAGTGCCTTTCCTCCGCCCTGGAAGTCGTTGATCTCCACTTCCAGCCCTTCGTCGCGGAAATACCCGAGGCGCTCGGTCAGGGTGAGCGGCAGGTAGTAGAGCGTCGCCTTGCCGCCGACCGCGAGCGTCACGCGGGTCTTTTCCGGCGCGGCAGGAGACCTGAGCGGGGAGGCCGCCAGAGCGAACATGGCGCCGGTGGCTCCCAGGCGTTTCAGCGTGCTTCTCCGCTGCAGGTTCAAGGCGGCCGTCTCCGGCCGATCGTCGTGTGCTGCCATGCTCACCTCCTCGCTCGAGCCGTGCCGTTCGGTACGCGGCACCCCGCGCGCTGCCGTTTCAAGGGAAAAGATACGCCGCTCCGAGCGTCACGCCGGTGCGGCACCGATAGGCGGTCTCGGGACAGTTGCCATCGCGGATGTCGTTGCCGACCAGGCTCGCCTCGAACTGGATCCGCCGCCAGACATATTGAACGCCTACCCGTGCGTCGGTTCGCCGATGGGCGTCCGCGGCTTCCTGGGCGGCAGAGGCGTCCGGCCGCCACTGTCTGCCCGCCTGCACGAAGAGACTCCAGTCGTCCGCCAGGGCATGCACCCAACCCGCCTGGACATACCAGCTGCGGTTTCCCTGCCCCAGGTAGTCGCGCGAGTGGAAGACGCGAGCGGACCACGCGCCGCGCGTCATTCCGGCGAACGCTTCGCCGAAGTCGGATTCGCGCGTGTGCGCATTGTCCGGGTAGCTGTACCACAGGCCGCCGGCTTCCACGGACCAGAGATCGGTCAGGCGCCGGGCGTAACCCGCGTACGCCAGCAGCAATAGCCGGGAACGCTCGTGGTCGTATCCCACGTCCACGGTGGTCGCCTGCCCGCCGGCGAACAGTCCGCTGGTGTGGTCGTAGGCGCCCGATACCTGCAGGGAAGGCCTGCGGTCGCTCAGGGAAACGCCGCGGAAACGGAAGTCGGAAAGCGCGCCCGCGCTTGCGCTCCACTGAGCTTGAACGAAGCCGGGAGGCAGAAGAAGGAGAAAACTCGTCACCCCGAGGAGGGGCGCAAACCCGGGCCCGCGGCGCTTTTTCTCAGCCCGGCGGCAAGTTGGCGGCAGCAATGGCGGTCGACGTCTTGGCGTTTTCGGAGCATGCGATTCTCGCATTGATTCGAGACAGCGCCACGCACAGATCGACGACGACGGTTCCCGCAGAATGCGCCCCGCCATTGAGAAGATCCAGAAACTGCCGCGAACGCATCCGCGGCGCCTTTTCCAGCAGAACGGCCGCCACGCCACTCACGTGAGCCGCCGCGAAAGAATCTCCGGACAGGTAGGCCCACCGATCGCCCGGCACGGTGGTCAGGATCTTGTCCCCGGGGGCGACGAACACCTGATGACCCGCGATGCCGTGGGCCGAACCCGCGACGGCGACGACGCTCGCGTGCGACGCCGGGAATCCGCCGTCGGGCGACCGGCGGTCCACTGCTGCCACCACGATCGTTCCCCGTTCGGCTGCACGGGAGATCAGTTCTCCGATCAGGCGATCCGGCGGGCCGGAGAGACTCATGTTGATGATGGGGGCGCCATCGAGAATCGCCAGCTGGAGCGCCTTGGCCAGGGAGAACGTGGTGCAGACCGCGCCGGAACTCCCATCGGCGCCCTCCCGGCACGCCCTCAAGGGAAGGATCCGTGCGCCCGGTGCGACGCCGACGATGCCCACCCGGTTGCCTCGGCGGGCCGCGATCACGCCCGAAACGGCGGTGCCGTGGTGTTCGGCCGCATTTCCGCCGCCGATCAAGTCCACGGGCTTTTCCAGCTGTCCCGCCAGGTCGGCATGGCTCGCATCCGCTCCGGAATCGATGACGGCGATCCGGACACGTTGGCCCGTGGCGATGGCGTGCGCCGCATCGAGCCGCAGCGCACGGGACGATTCCTGCAGGGAGAAATACGGGTCGTCCTCAGTTCCCAGCGTGCGGTAACGCTGCACGGGCTGCACCCACCCCACCCGCCGGTCCGCACGCAGACGGGAAAGAAGCTCGTCGCGTGACCCCGTGGGGCCCGGCGCGAGGATGACGCAATACACCTGCAGGGTAGGCATCGGCCAGTCGCCGATGACGGCTGCGCCGTAGTCCTGGGCGATCTCTTCCGCGATGCCCAGCACCCGCGCCCGCCTCCCGGCGTCCAGGTACCCGCCTCCGCCGGCTCCCGGGCGGAAATGTGGCGCCACGCGGTCGTCGATCATCAGCATGAGCTGCCGGTCGGGGTCGTCCGCACCGGCGTTCGCGGAGACGGCGCCAGGGGGCGCGCTGGCACAGCCTGCCAGCAGCACCGCGAGCAGCGAGGCCAGGCCGACCAGAAGCGATCGCACCCTCATCGGGGAGCCACCGACATCACGCTGGTCACCGCCTGCTGACGCTCGAGGAAGGCGACGGCCGCCGGCAGCCCGGAAGCCGCGGTCTCCACCACGTAGAGTCCTTCACGGGTCGGGCCGTCGACGACACGAACGCCCGCCGCCAGCAGCACGGCGCGGATTTCCTTCTCCGGACGCGCGCTGTCGAAACCGACGATCGCGCGAGCTCCCGGCCCATGCGATTCCGAGGACAGCGTCCGGTAAGGGGCGTCAGCGACTGGCCGCACGATCCAACCGATGGCCAGCGCGAGCACGAGCGCCTGCGCAATGGCCAATCCCCGCAGGACCGCCGGGTTGCGCCACGCCGACAGGACCCGGCCACCATGGGCGAAAGCCCTGGGACGCGCCCGGTTCTCGACGCGGTCGAGCAGGTGTTCCAGGGCGCGATCGCAATCCGGATCCACATCGGTCGCCTGGAGCGTCCGCGCAAATTCCCGGGCGCGGGCGAACTCCGCCGAGCAACTGTCGCAGGAAGCCAGATGCGCTTCCACTTCGCTCCGCTCGGAGGGTTCCAGCGTTCCGTTCACGTACCAGGGAAGCAGCCGGTCGCAGCGCGCATGCGCGGTCTGTTCGAAACTGAGAATCTGCGCCATGGATCGAGTCCTCCTCGAGGCCGCTCGCTCTACTCGAGCATCTGCCGCAACTTGCGGCGTGCGTGAAACATCCGGGTCTTCACCGTGTCGTTCGGGCAGTCCATGATCTTCGCGATCTCCGGATAGGCCAGCCCGTGGAAATACGTGAGCTCCACGACGGTCCGCTGTTCCACCGGAAGGGTCTCCATGGCCGCCAGCAGTCTCTCGGCCGACTGCCGATGCATGGCCAGCGCTTCCGGCCCCCCGCCCCTATCCTCCGGGATGTCGTCCTGATCCGGGAGTTCCTCGAACGGCGCCCCCTGATCCCGCAAGCGCTTGAGCGCCTGCCGGTATGCGATGGCGAATATCCAGGTCGACACCCGGGATTCCTGGTTGTACGTGGATGCGCGCGACCAGACCGCGAACATGACGTCGTTCAGGACTTCCTCGATCACGTCGGGCTGGCGTATCAGCCGGTCCAGAAAGCGGGTGAGTCGCCGGTAATACTGACGGTAGAGCGCCTCGAACGCAGTTCGATCGCGATGGACGATCCGCTCCAGGAGCGCGCGTTCCACCGGATCCGACCGGGCCTGAGAGCGAATTGCGCCTAGAAGTTCGTCCTGAACCATTCCTTCATACCGTTTCCCGTGCCGAACACTCGCGGAATGGCGTTTGCCGGCAGCCTCTCCAGCCCGCTCTTTCCGTGTCCATGCCGTTGATACCCGCCACCGGCTTTCCGGTTCACACGACGGGGCCGACCGGCCTCGCTTCCGCGCTCTGCCGCGTGGTGGCGTCACGGTACCTCATGGGCACGGCCTCCGGCCCTGGGACCGTCTCGGACTTCCGGCGAGCGCCTGCCATCCCGTCACCCGGCCCCGGCAACTTCAGCGGTGCCGAAGAGCGTCGATGCCGCCGGATGGCCACCGGCGTCTTTGAACCGGTATGCACATGAACGGTATCAACGGGACAACCAGATGCAGGGCTCGACCGGTGCACACTGCGCAGACCATTCTCGACGGCTATGCCTTCTTCCGCGACGCGGCACCGGCCTTTCGCGCGGATGCATTGCGTTTCGCACAAAGGGTGACGATTGCCAGGGGCACGGTGGTGTCAGGTCTGGGCAGTCGCGGCGAGAACGTGGCGCTGTTGGGCAGAGGCAACATCCGGCTCTTCGTCGCGGCCGAGTCCGGGCGGGAGGTGACCTTGTACCACGTGGGCCCGGGCGAGTTATGTCCGGTGTGCCTGTTCACGGTGCTGTTCGGCCGGACTCCGCCCACCAGGGCGGTCGCGGAGACGGACACCGACGCCGTGTTCGTGCAGGGATCCGTCTTCCGGCAATGGGTGGAGTGCAATGCCGCACTGAGAGGGCATGTCATGGATGCGCTGGCGCATCGCTTCGGGCAGGTGATGGAGCAGATCCAGGAGATCACCTTCGTCCGTCTCGACGAGCGGTTGGCGGAGTATCTGCGTGAGCGCTTCACCGCGACCCGGGAAATCGTCATCACGCACGAGCGGCTCGCCGCGGAACTGAGCACGGCGCGGGAAGTGGTGAGCCGGCTCCTCCGGGACCTGCAACGCCGCGGCGCCATCCGGCTCGCCCGCGGCCGCATCGCCCTCCTCGACCCGCAGGGGCTCGACAAGGGAACACGGACGCCTGCCCCCATGGAAGCACGGACGCGGCAGCGAGTTCGGGGTGCCGCCTGCCGGACTCTTCTGCCGGACATCGTCCCGGGCCCGAACCCCTCGCTCGTCTCCTGACCGGGCGAGCGGCACGCCGCCGCGTCAATCCCAGGTTTCAAACGGCGTCTGCCGGGCTCCCCTCCCCTCGGATCTCGCCGCCGGTCACGGCGGGCTGGGGCACGCCGGTCAGCGCCGAGGACAACGCCTGCCACGCAAGGGTGGCGCAGCCCTCGCGGCCGGACGTGGCCCGCACCACACGCAGCACGGCCGTGTGATCCGCGGGAGCATCGCCCCCCAATGCCTCGCGATGTGCGGTGACCGCGCCCACGAAGGCGTCTTTCAGAGCCAGTACCTCGTCCGTACGTCTGCCCTTGATCCAGTCCGTCATGATCGACGCGGACGCCATGGAGATCCCGCAGCACTCGCACTGGAAGCTGACATCCCGGACCGTATCGTCCTCCACCCGAACGAACACCTGGAACGTATCCCCGCACAGCGGACTCACGGCCTCGCCCCGCCGGTTGGCCTCGGGCATTTCGCGATAGTTGCGCGCGTCCCGGATGTGGTCCAGGAGCACGTCGTCGTAGAGCCGGCTCACGGCTTGCGGACCGTCAGGACGGTGAATCCTTCGCCGATGAGGGCCCTGTCAGGCGAGGCCTCGAAGCCGGCATCGCGCAGCAGCGATTCCTGTTCCGCACGGGTTGGCAGGACATTGCCCCAGGTGAGTTCCTCGATGCCGGTCTGGAGCGGAAAGCGGAAGTCCGGCAGACGCGATTCCGCGAGCGTCGACGGATAGGTCTCGTCGACGATCGCCATCCATCCGCCCGGAGCCAGGCACGCGGCGGCAGACTTCACCACCTGGCCACGGATCGAGGGTCCGATCTCGTGCAGCACCTCGATCATCACCGCCACATCCGCGCTCCCTGCCGGCACGGCGGCACCGACATCGCCTTCGACCACGCTCACGCGAGCTTCGACTCCCGCCTCGGCGATGCGCCGCCGTGCGACAGCAAGACTGTCGGCGTCGATGTCCACGCCCACGATGCGCGCCCCTGGAAACGACTTCGCTGCCTGCACCAGAAAGTTACCCGTGCCGCAGCCCACCTCCAGCAGCGTGCCGCCCGACTCCAACCGTTCCTTGAGGCCGGCGAGTCCCGGCAGGATCTTCTTGGCCGTGGCGACCTGCAAACCCCACGTCGACTCCGCGATGAGGCGGGCGAACCGCTCGCCGCGGCCCTGGAAAGGCGCCACCTGCCCGGTGCGGAATGCGTCGACACAGCGGCCGAAGTCTTCCGCCGCCACCTCGGTGCCCAGCTGCACGTAACCGCCGAGGTAGCGGGGATGCGTGGCATTGGCGAGGATCTGGTCCATGTAGGGCGCAAGACGGAACCGCTCGTCGCCGTCGGCGTCCACGATGCCCAGGCCATGGGCGGTCCAGAGCCAGGTGCGGACGTACGGGCCGTGAAGCGACAGGCTTTGCGCGAGAGATTCGGCGGTCGAGCCCGGGCGCTCGGCAAGTGCCGCGAAAAGCCCCAGCTTGATGCCGAGGTCGATCAGGTGGATGGTGTTGAAACCGCGGCGCCACTCGAAGATACGCGCCACCTGCGCGTCCGCGGTGATCGCGGGAGTCGGATCGTTCATGGGGAAACCCCGTTCGTCGAATCAGGTTTCCTATGCTCGCACGAACCCGCTCGGCCCCCAAGAGAAGGAATTGCAGAAGTGCAAGCTTGGGGCGAGACGTCCTCTTCCATCCGGTGCCTTGACTTGCGATGGTTCCATCGCAAGCCCGGTGTGAACGGCGTGCCTCGATCTCTCGATCCCGAAGCGCGTCATGCCGCGTAGACCATCACCTGCCGCGGGCGAACCACCACTCGTGCACCGGCCCGCAAGCGCAGTTCGCTGCAACGCTCGCGCGAGAGCTCCGCGTGAATCGGGGCCGTGTCGTCCTCCGGCTTGAGGTCCACCCGCACGACCGGACCGATCGTCGTGACATGCTCGACGGTCGCCGTGATCCCCGACTGGCCGCTATCCGGGAGCGCGAGATCGATATCGTGCGGACGCGCGTAGGCGACGGCCGGCACCGCATCCTTCTGCGCGCTGTGTTCCGCCGGAAACTCGAGACCCCCCACGTGCGCCCGGCCGTCCGCGACGCGCCCATGGAACAGGTTCACGTTGCCGAGAAAGCGGAACACGAATGACGTGGCCGGACGGTCGTAGACCTCCTCCGGAGTACCGACCTGCACGATGCGCCCTTCGTTCATCACCACGACACGATCGGCCACCTCCAGCGCCTCGTCCTGGTCGTGGGTGACGAAGACGCTGGTGACGTGCATCTCGTCGTGCAGCCGGCGAAGCCACCGGCGAAGCTCAGACCGTACCTTGGCATCCAGTGCGCCGAAGGGTTCGTCGAGCAGAAGCACCTGCGGTTCCACCGCAAGGGCGCGCGCCAGCGCGATGCGCTGCCGCTGTCCACCGGAAAGCTGGTGCGGATGCCGGTCGGCGAGCCAGTCGAGTTGCACCAGTTCCAGCAACTCGGTGACCTTGCGGCGGATCTCTGCTTCGGCCGGCCGCCGGGCCCGTGACCGCACGCGCAGTCCGAATGCGACGTTCTCGAACACCGTCATGTGACGGAACAGCGCGTAGTGCTGGAAGACGAATCCCACGCGGCGGTCCTTCGCGTGGGTGCCGGTCGCGTCCTGGCCCTGGAACAGGACCTGTCCGGAGTCCACGGACTCAAGCCCCGCAATGACGCGCAGCAGGGTCGTCTTGCCGGATCCGGAAGGCCCCAGCAGGGCGAGCAGTTCGCCGGTGCGGACTTCCAGGTTGACGTCGGCCAGCGCCGCGAAGTTTCCGAAGCGGCGATTGACGCCGCGAATCTCGATGCTCATGGTCGGTTCCTGTCCCTCATGGGTGTGCGCCACGCGCCTGGTGCCGCTCGACCCAGCCCTTGACGACGAGCGTGGCCACTGCGAGAAGCGTGAGCAGCGAGGCCACGGCAAACGCTGCGGCGGTCTGATACTCGTTGTAGAGCGTCTCGACGTGCAGAGGCACGGTGTTCGTGAGACCGCGGATGTGCCCGGACACGACGGACACCGCGCCGAACTCCCCCACTGCCCGCGCGTTGCAGAGGATCACGCCGTAGAGGATCCACCACTTCACGTTCGGCAGCGTCACCCGCCACAGCACCTGGAAGAAGTTGGCGCCGAGCACGATGGCGGCCTCTTCCTCCTCCGTGCCTTGCGCCTGCATGAGTGGAATGAGTTCCCGGGCGACGAAGGGAAAGGTCACGAAGACCGTCGCCAGCACGATGCCCGGCACCGCGAAGATGATCTTGAGGTCGTGCTCCGCGAGCCATGAGCCGAACCACCCCTGCAGACCGAAGACCAGCACGTAGACGAGGCCCGACACCACCGGAGAGACGGAGAACGGGAGATCGATGAGCGTGATCAGCACGTTCTTGCCGGCGAAGTCGAACTTGGCGATGGCCCAGGCAGCGATGACCCCGAACACGAGATTGAGCGGCACCGCGATGGCCGCGGTGCCGAGCGTAAGAAGAATGGCAGCCACCGCGTCGGGCTCGGAGATGGCCTCCCAATACGCTTCCCATCCCTTCGACAGGGCGCTGCTCAGCACGACCGCCAGAGGCAGGACGAGGAACAGCCCGAGGAACACCAGGGCCACGACGATCAGGACGATGCGCAATGCACCCGGACGGCTGCCCGCTGTCGGGCGCACGGCGCGCAGCTCCACGACACGCGGCTCGTCGCCGAGAGCGACAGCCAGGGTACTCACGGCGAGCCTGCCCGGCGCCGCCCCACCACTGCAGCAGATTGATGGCGAGCAGCAGGCCAAAGGAGAACATCAGCATCACGACGGCGATGGCCGTGGCGCCGGCGTAGTCGTACTGCTCCAGCTTGGTGATGATGAGCAGCGGCGTGATCTCGGACACCATGGGAATGTTGCCTGCGATGAAGATCACCGAGCCGTACTCCCCGACGGCACGCGCGAACGCCAGCGCGAATCCGGTCATGAGGCCCGGCAGCAACGTCGGCAGGATCACTCGCAGGAAGGTCTGGGCGCGCGTGGCACCGAGCGTCGCCGCGGCCTCCTCGAATTCGGGCTGGAGATCCTCCAGGACGGGCTGGACGCTCCGCACGACGAACGGAAGGCCGATGAACGTCAAGGCCACGTAGATTCCAAGCGGAGTGAACGCGACCTTGATCCCCACAGGTTCGAGAAAGCGGCCGATCCATCCGGACGGTGCATACAGCGCGGTCAAGGCGATGCCCGCAACAGCCGTGGGCAGCGCGAAGGGAAGATCCACCAGGGCATCCACCGCCCGGCGCCCCGGAAATCGGTAGCGCACGAGCACCCAGGCCACCAGCAGTCCGAACGCGGCGTTGGTCAGCCCGGCGGCGAGGGCCAGTCCGAACGTGAGGCGATAGGAAGCGAGGACACGAGGCGCGGTGACGGCGGACCAGAAGCCGTCCCACGTCATCGAGAACGTCTTCAGGAAGGCGGCCGAGAGCGGAACGAGGACGATGAGGCCCACGTAGAGAAGCGTGAACCCCAGAGTCAGTCCGAAACCCGGCAGGACGCTGTGACGCCGGAGGATCATGGCCCGCGATGCCCCGTGGAGACCAGCTTCGAGATCTGCGCGCGGGCGGGCTTCATCGTGCCCCCGGCTGATAGATGCGATCGAACAGGCCGCCGTCGGCGAAGTGCGCCTTGTGGGCTGCGTCCCAGCCGCCTGCTGCCGCGTCGACGGTCACGAGGTCAACCTTCGGAAACTGAGCGGCATGCTTCCTTGCCGCCGCGTCGGTCACGGGCCGGTAGTAGTTGGCACCGATGATGTCCTGTCCTTCGGCGGTGTACAGGAATTCCAGGTAGGCCTGCGCCAGCTTGCGGGTGCCGCGCCGGTCCACGACGCGATCGACGACGGCGACCGGAGGTTCCGCCAGAATGCTGAGCGAGGGCGCGACGATCTGGACTCGATCGGGGCCCAGTTCCTTCGCGGCAAGCAGGGCCTCGTTCTCCCAGGCAAGCAGCACGTCACCGATGCCGCGCTCCACGAACGTGGTGGTCGATCCGCGCGCGCCGGAGTCCAGCACCGGCACATTCCGGTAAAGCCGCGCCAGGAAATCCTGCGACTTCGCGGCATCCGCGCCGGACTTCTTCTGCGCATAGGCCCAGGCCGCGAGGTAGTTCCAGCGTGCCCCGCCCGAGGTCTTGGGATTGGGAGTGATCACGGCGATGCCTGGCTTGATCAGATCGTCCCAGTCGCGGATGCCCTTCGGGTTCCCCTTCCGGACCAGGAAGACGATGGTGGACGTGTACGGAGCGCTGTTGTGCGGCAGGCGCTTCTGCCAGTCGGCAGGGAGCAGCTTCGCCCTGCGCGCGATCTCGTCGATGTCGAAGGCGAGCGCCAGCGTCACGACATCTGCTTCGAGGCCATCGATGACCGCACGGGCCTGCTTGCCGGAGCCACCATGCGACTGGCGCACCGACACCTTCTCGCCCGTACGCGACTGCCAGAGTCTGGCGAACGCGGCGTTGATGTCCGAATACAGCTCCCGCGTGGGATCGTAAGAAGCATTGAGCAGCGTGGCCGCGGACGCAGTCGCGGTGAACACGAAGAGCAGCAACGCCGTCGGTAGTGATCGGATGGGAGGCATGGGTCGAGAGCCGGTGCGTGACGGGCCGGCACGTCTCGTCCGGGTGATCGATCCCCGTGGCGGGGTCGTTCCCGGCAACTGCCGCGGACGATACGCGGCGTGCTTTAGGACAGGAACGACTCTTTTCTTATTTTGTTATTTCTTTCGCAAATAATGAGAAACACCCTCAGCGCGGGCGTGCCTTCTCCACGAAGGCATTCGTGAACGTCGCACTCTCGTCCAGACCGGACGCTGCCTTGACCGAAGGATCGTGCACCGCGACCATCCGATGTGCCAAGGTCACGCCCTCGGGCGCAATCCGCCCGTCCCGCGAGTACACCGGCCGCAACCGTTCGAGCGCCGCCACGTAGGAAGCCCGGTCTCCCAGGGTGTATTCCGGCGGCACCGCCGCGACGATCTGTTCGGTCGTTGCCTGCGACAGCCAGCGCAGCGCCCGCACCATGGCGTTCGTCAGCGCCTGGACGGTATTGGGATTGTTCTGTACGAACGACTGCTTGGCATACAGCGACGCGGAGGGAATGCGTCCCCCAAACACCGTCGTGGCTCCCGATTCCGTGTAGGTCTCGTGCACCACCTTCGCGTCCCCCGAACGCTCGAGCATCACGAGCGCGGGTTCGACGGACGACAGCACGTCGATCTGGCCGCTGCGTGCCGCCCCCACCGCCGAGGCACCCGTACCTACGCCGATGATCGAGACATCCTCCGGCTTGAGCTGGGCCGACGCGAGCAGATGATTGATGATCATGTGCGTGCTGGACCCGGGAGCCGTGACGCCGATGCGCTTGCCTCGCAGATCCTTCGGTCCGGCATAAGTGTCGAACTTTCCCTTGACGAGCGACACCGCCAGGGCGGCATTGCCTTGCAGCACGAACGCCTGCAGCCTCTGTCCCTTGGCCTGCATCTGCAGCGTATGCTCGTATCCGCCCGAGGCGATGTCCGCGCTGCCGCCGATCAGTGCCTGAAGGGCCTTGGCACCGCCAGGAAAGTCGCTGATCTCCACCTGCAGTCCTTCGTCGCGGAAATAACCCAGGCGCTCGGCCAGCGTGAGCGGCAGGTAATAGAGTGTCGCCTTTCCGCCGACTGCAATGACCACCTGCGGCTTCTCGGGGGGAGCTCCCGTGGCAACGCCTGCCCACAGGAAACCTCCGAGCAGCATCGCAATGGCAGCGGAAAGGCGGCCAGCCGCGAGCACCGCTCCCCTCTTCGCCATGGCGGCAGACAGCGGCAACGTTCCCGCCTTCGCACACACACGGCTTGCAGGATCGCGCCCGATCCGCAATACAAGGCCTGCAAACATCCAGATCCGCGCCCGATCGCGCGGGAATCTTCCCTGTGCCGGCGCCGCCGGTGCGTTGAACATCGCCACGAAATCTTCCCTCCCCTGTCGTCGATGAGTCCCCATCGTCAGCCCGCAGTGGGCGGACTGTCCGCGCACCGGAGACTTGGCGCGCCAATCCTATCGATTTTTCTGCATGGGTTGAACGCGACCCGTGTCGACCTCGACGGCACGACGACGTTACGATGGACGACGACGATTGACGCTGGCGGGCATGCGGCGGAGCAAGGATACGGACGACGTGGGCGAATTCGTCCGGGGAGGCGATACGAAGCCGCTCAGGCACGATCCTGTCATGCATCGCACTCAAGTCCGCAGCGGCGATACCGTTGTTCGGAGTGAGGCTGCGATCGAGCTCTTGCGGAAAGCGGCGAACTGCATGGAGAAGCGAAAATCTTGAACGAGTCCTGTGTCGACCTTGCACGTGTGCGGACGGCCCTCCGCCGTGCCGGCATCGGAGCGCTGACCGCAGCCCTCGCGGTCGTGTTCGGTACTGCACAGGCGGCCGAAGCCACCACAACGTCCGCTGCGACGTTCATCAAGGCCGTCGAGCAGATCAAGGCACGCTATGTCGACCCGGTGGATGAGGGCAAGCTGTATGCCCATGCGTTGAGCGGCATCCTCGCGGGACTCGATCCTCATTCGAGTTTTCTCGACGCGGACGCCTATCGCGCACTGCGCGAGGAAACTCGGGGCCGATTCGGCGGATTGGGACTGGAAGTCGGACTTTCCGGAAAATTCGTCAAGGTCATACAGGTAAGAAAGGGGACGCCCGCTTACGACTCAGGCATGCAGCCGGGCGATCTCATCGCCAAGCTGGACGATACGGACGTGAGCGGCCTCACGCTCGAGCAGGCGATCGCGAAGGCACGCGGCGAGCCGGGCGTTCCCGTCCAGCTCACGGTGTTCCGGGAAGGCGACGCACAGCCGCGCGTCCTGTCGCTCATCCGCGCCGCAATCGCACCTCCCAGCGTGCGCGCGAGTTTGCTCGATCCCTCGGTTGCTTATGTCCAGATCACGCAGTTCACCGACAGGACGGTGGACGATCTCTTGTCGGCGCTCAACGACATTGCACCCCATGCGGGGCGTCCGCTCAACGCGTTGGTGCTCGATCTGCGCGACAACCCGGGTGGAGTGCTGCACGCGGCCGTGGACGTCGCGTCCGTGTTCCTGCCTGCGGATTCGCTCGTCACGTACACGGAAGGCGCGTCGAAGGCCTCGAGCATGAGCCTGCGCACGCCGGGAAACATGCTCGTCCGCACCGATGGCGTGTCGGGTGTCCGGCAACTGCCCGCCACGTACCGGACCATGCCGCTCGTCGTTCTGGTGAACGGGGGATCGGCCTCCGCCGCCGAGATTCTCGCCGGCGCGCTTCAGGATTACCGCCGCGGAACGCTCGTGGGCACCCAGACGTTCGGCAAGGGGTCCGTGCAGGTTGTCATTCCGCTGGGCGATGGAACGGCCTTGAAGCTCACCACCGCCCGTTACTACACACCTTCCGGAAGGTCCATTCAGTCCACCGGCATCACCCCCGACATCCTCGTGAATCGTTCGGGGGATGCTTCGGCCGGCGCGCGCCGCGATGTCGGCGGCGCCGGTTCTCCACGTCCGGTCCCGGGCGATTCACTGACCCCGGCAGGCAACACTCCCGAGGCTGACACCGACGCCCCGCCTGCCGATCCGGCGATCGAACGCGCACTTGAACATCTCAATCTGACCGCAGTACGCCGCTGATCCCGACCCGCGTTGCGCCGTTCAAATTCCTCTTGTTGACACGGCGCGCTTCCGGCGATCCGTCCATCTTTCCCCGCTCCGAAGTCATGCGGGCTCCGTCACGGCGCTCTGCGCGGGCGCGGAATCTGCTGTAGCGACGGCACGGACTTCGACTGTCGACCAGATGTCAATGTCATCGCATCGAGTCCCTCCGGGCGCTCCGGACGTTCCGGGCCGGCCCGTGTGAAGCATCGGGCATTCACGATCGCAACGCATCGGCCGGTTTCGCGGACAACGGGAGCGCATCGTTTCAAACTTCGCACAACGAGGTGACATCATGTTGAAAACGACTTCTCTGATCAGCGCGCTTCTTCTGGGTCTGTCTCTGGGCGGCGCGGCCGTTGCAGCAGACAACACCACGGGTACGCAGTCCGGTACACAGTCCGGCACGCAATCCGGCACGCAGCAGCCGAGCGCCCAGCCCGGCACGTCGGATCCGTCGCAGTCGTCCGGCGCGCGGGACTCCGGCTCGACCGACAACGAGGCCTATCTGGCCGCGCTCAAGAAGTGCGAATCGATGAGCGCAGGCGAGAAGACCAAGTGCGTCGACGCCGCGAAGAAGAAGTTCGGCCAGATGTAAGCCGCCAAGGGACCCGGATTTTTTCGCGAAGAATTTACCGTTCGCCGGTCCGGCCCCACCCGGACACCGCGCTCCTGTGAGGGTGGTGTCCGGTTCCGAAGTCGTTCGAAATTTTTCTTCTCGATCCCTGGCCGTTCTGCTTCCCGTGCATTCGCCGCTGAAGGAAACGTCAACGAACCCCCGGTCCGCCGCCGTCATCGTCGGCGCGGGCAACGGTCTCGGCGCATCGCTGGCCCGTCTTTTCTCCCTCGAAGGGTTGCGGGTGATCCTGATGGCTCGTGATGGAAGCGGATTGGCCCAGCTGTCGCGCGACACGGGGGCGCGGGTGCATACCGGCGAGTGTTCCGATCCTGAGGTGACGGCCTCGCTGTTCTCGCAGATCGATCAGGATGGACTGGTCCCCGAAGTGGTGGTGTTCAACGTCGGCTCGCGCCACCGCGGAGCCATCGACACGCTGGACCCCGCCAAGGTCGAGGAATCGTGGCGCACCGGGTGCTTCGGCGCATTTCTGGTGGCCCAGCAGGCAGCGCGGCGGATGATTCCCCGCAGGCGCGGCACGCTTCTTTTCACCGGCGGGACCGCCAGCGTCCGTGCGGATGCCGAGAACTCGGCAGTGGCCATGGCGAAATTCGGGTTGCGGGCGCTCGCCGCCAGCGTGGCTCGAGAGCTTTCGCCCCGTGGCATTCACGTGGCTCATGTCGTCATCGACGGCACCATCGCGAACCCCGAATACAACGGGGACCGCCGCGACGACAACGATCTCGATCCGGACGCGATCTCGCGCACCTATCTCGAACTGCATCGGCAACACCGCAGCTGCTGGACATCCGAACTCTCCGTACGCCCCTGGTCGGAGTCCTTCTGAAGCCGGGGCCTCGTCGGCGTTCGATGCCGGCGGATGCCGAAATCGAGACCGCGTGCGGGGTCAGTGACCTTCCGATGGCGGAGCGACGATGAGCTCCGCGGGTTTCAGCCTGTCCGGCAGCACGCGTCCTTTCTGGGCCCTCGCCCCCGCGTAATGGCCCATGTCCCTGGGTCGAAGCTGCACATCCTTCTCCTTGCCGCCCCTGCCGGTTCCCCGGACGATGAGTTCGGGCCGATTGAGACGGCGACGGCGACCAGCCGGTCGCCCTTGTCCAGCCCCATGAGAATGAGGCCGCGCCCTTGGCCTGGTACTTGAGCTCGCCGATGCGTACCAGCAGCAGCTTGCCGGTGTCCGCCACGCACGCGATGTAGTTGTCCTGCGCCTCGGTGTAGACGAACGGCGCCAGCGGAACCTCGCCTTCGTCCAGCGCAAGGAATTCCCGGCCTGCGCGGCGATTGGACACCATGTCGGACAAGCGGGAGAGAAAACCGCAACCGCCGCTGGAAGCAATCAGCAGCGCCGTGTCGGGTCTGCCGCCCACGCAATGGAGGATCTTGGCACCGTCCTGCCCCTCGACGAGCGACGATGCGGGGCTCCATCGCCGCGGCCCGGCGGAAGCTCCGAGGCCGCGATGCTGTAGGCGCGCCCCTTCGAATCCAGGAAGACGACCGGATCGACCGTGCGGCAGCGGACCAGCGCGCCGAGGCTGTCTCCTTCCTTGAAGGAAAGCGTCGCCGGGTCCACTTCCCATCCCTGACGTGCACGCACCCAGCCGTTGCGCGAGAAGATCACCGTGAGCGGCTCGTCGATGACCGGCGCCGCCGCGACCGCCTTCTCCGATACCTCGATCACGGTCCGCCGTGCGTCGCCGAAAGTCCTGATGTCGGCCTCGATCTCCTTGATCACGAGCTTCTCGAGTTCCTTGCGCGAACCGAGCACGCGGTCGAGGTCCTTCTGCTCCTTGCCCAGGTCCTGCAGTTCCTTCTCGATCTTGATATGCTCCAGCTTGGCGAGCTGGCGCAGCCGCATCTCGAGGATATCCTCCGCCTGCCGCTCCGTCAGCGAGAACGCCGACATCAGCTCGGTCTTCGGATCGTCCGCGTTGCGGATCACCTTGATCACGGCATCCACGTTGAGCAGGACGATCATCCGTCCCTCGAGCACGTGGATGCGGTCGAGCACCTGGTCCAGGCGGAACCGGGAACGCCGGCGCACCGTCTCGAGCCTGAATTCGGTCCACTCGCGCATGAACACGGCCAGGGACTTCCCGGTAGGACGCCCGTCCAGACCGACCATGACCATGTTGATCGAGACATTGCTCTCGAGACTCGTCTTCGCCAGCATGAGGTTGACGAACTCGGTCTCGTCCACCCGTGAAGTCTTGGGCTCCAGCACCAGGCGAACGGGATGGGTGCGGTCGGACTCGTCGCGCGCCTTGTCGAGCATGGAAAGCATCAGCTGCTTCTCCCGCTGCTGCTCCGGCGTGAGGGACTTCTTGCCCGGCTTGGTCTGCGGATTGGTGAGGGCGTCGATCTCCTCCAGCACCTTGCGCGCGGAGGTGCCCGGGGGCAGTTCCGTCACGACCAGTTGCCACTGGCCTCGCGCGAGCCGTTCGATCGTCCACCGCGCACGCGTCCGCACGGACCCGCGCCCGCTCTCGTAGGCGGCGATCATCTCCTCGCGCGGCGAGATGATCTGCGCACCGCCGGGAAAATCGGGTCCCTGGATGTGTTCCATCAGGCCGGCGGCGCCGATCCCCGGATTGCGCAACATGGCGATGGCGGCATTGCCCACTTCGACCAGGTTGTGGCTCGGGATCTCCGTCGCCATTCCCACCGCGATTCCGCTCGCGCCGTTCAGCAGCAGCACCGGCAGGCGGGCAGGCAGTACCGACGGTTCCTCGGTCGAACCGTCGTAGTTCGGGACGAAGTCGACGGTGCCCTGGTCCAGCTCCGCGAGCAGCACCTCGGCGAAGCGCGTGAGCCGAGCTTCCGTGTACCGCATGGCGGCCGGATCGTCGCCGTCGCGCGAGCCGAAGTTGCCTTCGCCATCGATCAGCGGATAGCGGAGCGTGAAGTCCTGGGCGATCCGCACCAGCGCGTCGTAGACGGATGCGTCTCCGTGGGGTGGAACTTGCCCAGCACATCCCCTACCACGCGCGCGACTTCTTGCGTGGCGTGCCGGACCGGCCGCCCATCTCCCACATCGCGTAGAGAATCCGGGCCTGCACCGGCTTCTGCCCGTCGCCCACTCGCGGCAGCGCGCGATCCTTCACCGTCGCAATGGCGTACTGGAGATACTGCAGGGACGCGTACTTGCCGATCGGCAAGGCGTCGCCGAACTCGCCACTCATCGGTGCAAAATGGGGCGGCAACCTGCCGTCGCCGGAGCCGCCTGCCGCGACGACATCGCCGGTCTTCGGCGCTTCGGGCATCACCGCAGCGGGCACATCTGCCATGTCGCCTGCGAGTGATTCGGGAGCGCTCGCGCCTTCCGTCACGACGGCAGCTTGAGGGAAATCCGCAACCGCGGTGCCCCCTTCCGTACCATCGAACAGATCGCCTTGGTCCTTGGGTCCTTCCATGGGTCAGTGTTCCTTGCCGCCTGCCGTCCCGGCAGACGTCGATTCATTTGAGAGAGGGCCGCTCGCGGAGGTCGATCTGCCGGAGAGCCTCACGGATTGCCCGCCGGGACCGCGTCGAATTCCTCGACCACGAGGTCCGCATCGGCATCGCCCACGACGAAGCGCCAACGTCCCGGCACGAGTTCGTGCGGCTGGGTGAGCACGTGGCTCTCGCACCAGATGCCCCGCCCGTTCTCGACGTTCAACATGCGCGGAACGTTCCATCCGGTGATCTCGATCCCGCTCGGCTGAACCATGAGCGGATGCCGCACGATCTCGGTAAGCATGTACTTTCCTTCCACCTCGACACCTTCGAACTGCGCGCAGAAACCGAAGCGTACGCCCAGCCGCAACGGGACCTTCTGCGTCCGCTCGAGCAACCGGTACCGTCCCACCGGCGTGCCGCGGGGCGGATCTGCGACGGGGTCGGTGGAATAGAGGCCGGACTCGATGATCCGCGCCGTCGGTGCGGCGCCGGCGCAGAACGCCGTGCCCAGGAACACCGCCGCCATCCAGAGAGCCGACCGCGTTGCGTGGCGGGTGGAAGCCGTTTTCGCCATCAGGATTCGCCTTTCCATCAGGAAATGTCCGCGTCGACGAGGTTGCCGTAGGTTTCCATCCATTCCCGGCGCTGCGACGCGTTCTCCCTCGCCATCATCATGTTGAAGATGTCCGTCGAGACGCCCAGCTGGCCGTCCTCCACGGTCACCGGCAGCATGCGGCGAGTGTCGGGATTGAGCGTGGTCTCCCACAATTGTTCCGGACTCATCTCGCCCAGCCCCTTGAAGCGGCTGACCGACCAGGCGCCCTCGCGCACGCCGTCGTCGGAGAGCTTCTCCTCCAGGCTCGCCAGTTCCTGCCGGTCGAGCGCGTAGAGCTTGCGTGCAGGCTTGTTCTTTCCCTGCGCGGGCACGTCGATCCGGAAAAGCGGCGGCTGCGCCACGAAGACGTGGCCGCCTTCGATGAGCTTGGGAAAGTGCCGGAAGAACAGGGTGAGCAGCAGCACCTGGATGTGGGAACCGTCGACGTCCGCGTCCGCGAGCACGATGATCTTGCGGTAGCGCAGACCTGACAGATCGGGCGAGTCCGTCCCCTTGTGGTGATCCACGCCGATTGCCAGTGCAATGGCCTCGATCTCCTTGTTCGCGTAGAGCGTGTCGGGGCTGTCCTGCCAGGTGTTCTTGGGCTTTCCCTTGAGCGGCAGCACCGCCTGGAATTCCTTGTCGCGCGCCTGCTTCGCGGACCCCCCCGCGGAGTCGCCTTCCACGATGAAGAGTTCGTTGCGGTCGGGATCGTCGGAGGCGCAGTCCGTCAGCTTGCCCGGCAGCACGGCCACGCCGGAACTCTTGCGGCGCTCCACCTTCTGCGCCGCGCGGGTGCGGGCCATCGCCTGGCGGATCACCAGTTCCGCGATGCGCTTGCCCTCGTCCACGTGCTGGTTGAGCCACAGTTCGAACGGATCCCTCACCATCTGCGCCACGAGCTTCACGGCGTCGCGCGAGATGAGCTCGTTCTTGACCTGCCCCTTGAACTGCGGGTCGAGCATCTTGATGGCGAGGACGAAATTCGCCCGGGACCAGACATCTTCGGGCACGACCTTGAGGCCGCGCTGACCCATCGCATGAAGATCGATGAAATTCCGGATCGCCGCGTGCACGCCCTCGCGCAGGCCGGACACGTGCGTGCCGCCGTGACGCGTGGGAATCATGTTGACGTAGGACTCCGCCGTGATCTCGCCATCGGGCGTCCAGGCGATCGCCCACATCGCGCCTTCGCCTTCCGCGAAGCTGTCGCTCTCGGATTGCGCCGTGACGTAGCGCTCTCCGAGGAACGGCACGGCGACCGGCTCGGCCCCGCTCAGCGCGCTGGAGAAGTAGCCGCGGATGCCGTCCGGGAAATGCCAGTTGGTCGACTCGAACTTGCCGGCCTTCTCCACACGCAGCGTGAAGCGCACGCCAGGCAGGAGCATGGCCTTGGCCCGCAGCAGCGCCGCCAGGTCGGCCGGCACGAATCTCGGCGAGTCGAAATACCTTGCATCAGGCCAGAAGCGGATGCGCGTACCGCTCTCGCGCGGACCGGCGTCGCCGGTGCGGCGCAACGGTTCCTTCACCTTGCCGTTGTCGCCGAAGACGATCCGCCACGCCTCCCCTTCGCGCTTGACGTCCACTTCCAGCCGCGTGGAAAGCGCGTTGCTCACGCACACGCCCACACCGTGAAGCCCCCCCGCAATGCGATAGACGGCATCCTTGTCGGTCTTGCGGAACTTGCCGCCGGAATGCAGCGTGGTGAAGATCACCTGCACGGCCGGGACCTTCTTCACCGGATGGACGTCGACGGGTATGCCGCGTCCGTCGTCCGTGACCTCCGCGGAGCCATCCTCGTGGAGCGTGACCATGACGGCCCTGGCGAATCCGGCGAGACCCTCGTCCGCCGCGTTGTCGATGATCTCGACCAGCGCGTGGTTGGGGTTGACGGGGTCCGTGTACATGCCCGGCCGATGCAGGATCGGCGCGAGGTCTTCCAGGATTTCTATGTCTTCAGCGGTGTAACCGCCGCTTTTCTTTGCCATTTTGGTATGTGTTCGAAGTGGAGGCCGCACCGCCGCCGCGCAGGGTGCGGACCTGGGAAAGCACGCCGGCCCCTGAAGTTCCCAGCCGCTTCCGCAGTTGGCGCACGGCCAGATCCCGCACGCGATCCGGACCGCTGCGAATGCCGTCCACCAGCGCGAGCAGTTCGTGCAGCACCGGATCGCGGCGCGCGGCCACCGGCACCGACTTGTAGAGCGGTTCGAGCGACAGACCGCGCAGACCGCCGTCCGGATCCGGCCACACGGTCGGGGGATCGCCTGTCGACGGCAGCGCCGAGGCGAGCGGCTCCGCAGCCGCCCCGGTGGGAATGCCCATCACCAACCCGCCCGGCCTCGCCGCCCACACATAGCGAACGCCGTGGACCAGGAATTCGTCGAGACCACGCGCATCCGGCACGCCCCACCCCTGGTCGACATGCAGCAAACCGGACTCCGCCGTCCTGCGCACGCCCGCGTGCACTTCCGAAGCCGACATCCCGAGTTCCCACGCAAGCTGGCTGTAGCTCCACGGTTCCGGCCCGCGGGCGACGATCTTCAGCAACAGCAGGACATCCTGGGGTTTGAGCAACGGACACCTCGCATCCGGCCCGGCGGGCCCAGCAGCGATTCAAGGGGGCATTGTATTCGCGATTCGCGAATGGCGCAGGCAGGAGCGCCTGGACACAGGGCAGCACACGATGGAGCTGCGCGCGGCAGCGCTTCCGGCAGCTCAGAGGCAGCGGCGATAGACGCCGCTGTAGCCTTGCATCATCGCGTCCAGACTGAACCGGGCGAGTGCCGCGTCGCGCGCTGCAGCGCCATGCGTGCGGCGCAGTTGCTCGTCCGCGAGGTAGCTTTCCAGAAGTTCCGCCAGCCGCGTTTCGTCCGTGGCCGGATACAGATGACCGAAGCGTCCCTCCTCCACCAGTTCGGGATTGCCTCCGACCCGCGTGGCGACGATGGGCAGGCCGGTGGCCATCGACTCCAGGATGGTGTTGGAGATGCCTTCGCCGAGAGAGGGGAGCACGAAGACGTCCAGGGACCGCAGAGCGTCGGCCACGCGGTCGGTGGCGCCGGGAAACCAGACCAGCGACCCGATGCCCAACGACTGCGCGAGCACGCGGAGGTCGTTCATGAGCGATCCATCTCCGACGATCATCACCCGCAGCCGGCTGCGCCAGTCCGGATGGGCCGAAAGAAGCCGCGCCGCGGCCCGCAGGAGGGAGACCTGATCCTTGACCGGGTCCATGCGTCCGACGGTTCCGATGACCATGCGTCCGTGCACATCGAAACCTTCGGGGGCGACCGGCAGCAAGGAAGGGCCCGCGGGCGAAAAGCGAGTGGTGTCCACACCGTTGTAGATCTGCGTGATGCGCTCGGGGGGAACGGCGATCCGGTCGACGAGATAGCGCTGCAGATCGCGGGAGACCGTGATGTAGTGCCCGATCAGCGGGCGATGCAGCTTGCGCAGCAGGATGTTCTTGCGGTTCTCGCCGTTCGGATCGTCGGCATCGCGCCCGTGCTCGCCGTGGACGCGATGGCGCACACCCGCGAGCATGGCGGGAAGCAGCGCGTCGAGAGCCGACATGTTGCGGGTGTGCACGATGTCCGGACGCAGGCTGCGGAACAGCCTGAACAGCGACCAGCGCATCCTTCTCACGCCCTGCGAACTGCGATTCATCGCGAACAGCCGGACGTCGCTGCGCCGGATGCGCGCGCTGAAGTCGGTGTAGTCCTCGATGCAGACGATCGCGTGCCGCCAGCCGGACTCCGGCAGGCGGTTGATGAGATTGACGAGCCCGTTCTCGAGCCCGCCCACCGAAAGCCTGTGGATCACGTGCGCGACCAGGGGACGTGGGTCTCGCGACGACTGCTCCGGCGAATCGCTCATCGCTGCGGTGCCCGGATCGCGCGCCCGCGGCGAAGGTTCTCGTTGAACCGGCCCTTGAAGACGACGGCCTCGCCTTCCACCAGCACGTACTCGATGCCTTCCGAATAGCGGTCCGGCTGCTCGTAAGTCGCGCGGTCGGCAATCCGTGCCGCGTCGAAGATCGTGATGTCGGCGTCGGCGCCCTCCCGGATGCGGCCCTTGTTCCGCATGCTGGGGACCCGGCCCTGCAACCGCCGCGCAGGCTCCAGCGTCATCTTGGCGAGCGCCTGGGGAAGAGTCAGCAGGTTTTCCTCGCGCACGTAGCGCCCGAGGATCCGCGAGAAGGTCCCTGCCGACCGCGGATGCCCCTCGCCCGGCGACACGTCGAAGCCGTCGCTCGCGATCATCGTCAGGGGGCTCGCGACGGCAGCCCGCACGACGTCCTCGGTATTGGCGTGGATCAGCACCAGGCCTCCCTGTTCGCGATAGCGCCGGAACGATTCCCGCGTGAGCCGCTCGCCCGTCTTCATCCACTGGAGCTTGGCATAGTCCGCATCGGGCCGCTCGTACCAGGTGTCGAACAGGAAGGATTCGATCCGTGTCGCCCCGGCGGTATACGGGTAGCACTCCGTCGTCACGTCCAGTCCGTGCGAACGCGCGTCCTGGATGATCTGCAGCATGCGGGACGTCGACCCCTGACCGCTGCTCTGGATGTGCGCGACGTGAACGGGCGCCCCGGTGGCAGCCGACAGGGCGATCACCTCCAGCAGACCCGCCTCCCGGTCCGCCCCGGCGCCCGCCGCGCTGGATGCGCCGCGCACGTGGACGTGCGTGAAGGCCCCGTGGCGGGCCGCGAGCCGGAAGACTTCCAGCAGTTCCCAGGAATTCGCCGCGGGCGTGTAGACGATGCCCAGCCCCACGGCGACGGCGCCTCGCCGCAGGCCCTCGTCCATGCGGCGAAGCACCTCGGCCAGATCGTCGGGCGTCAACTCCGCCTTGGCACCGGGACCGCTCGGCAGGAATTCACCGGTGTCGCCCTTCACGGCCATCCGCACCGGTATGTGCCCGACGGCAACGCCATAGTGGATGGGTTCCCGGCCTTCGCGGCTGCGATACCACTGGTCCACGTCGGCCACGCCCACTTCGAGTTCGAACGACGCGGTGACACCGTCCATGGCCTGATAGCGGTGCGACTCGGGCTTGACCCCGTGCCAGTGCAGATCGATGAAACCCGGCGCCACCACGAGCCCCGATGCGTCGATGGTGCGCCTGCCGAGCAGGGGGTTCTCGCTCACGGCACGGATGACACCGCCCTGAATGCCGACGTGCCGCACGGCGTCCAGTCCGGATTCAGGGTCGATCACCCGGCCGTGCTCGATCACCAGATCGAAGACCTCCGCGCGAAGCGGGAAAGCCGCCAGCACCGTGCAGGCGAACAGCGCGGCCGCACCGAAACGAACGAGAACTCTGCTCAACAAAGGGGAACTCCTCACATGGCCCTGCATCCGTGCGATCGCACCCGCGGCCGCGCGCATTGCGACGTTCGTGACAAGGGGCGGCAGGCGACCGGGCGCGCTGCTGCGATCAACGCGCCGCAGCGCCGGCGCACGCCTGCATAATGGCCGTCAGGGAAGGCCCGATCAATGCCAGCGGAACCGGCCCCCCGTGAACGCAGTCAGCATACCGATGCGCGCTCGCGACGAGCAAGAGCCGCGCCTTCATTGACGCAGATCAGTTCGGCCCCGCCACAGACGGACGAACATGTTTTCGGAGAAGGGGCCGACGGCATTCCGCCCGCCGGACCGGTCCGGCCCCGGCACATCACGAGGATCGCAACATGACCACACTCACCACCCCCGAAGACGGAACTGGAGAAGGCCCTCGCGGCACAACGACGGCAACTCGTAACGGAGATCCGCACAGGATTGCAGGAGAGCGGCGACCAGAGCATCGCTGAGCTCGCCGGACGGGTGCACGACGCCGCCGACGAGGCGGTTGCGGACGTGCTGGCCGACGTGAGCGCGGCCCGCCTGGACCGCGAGATCAACGAACTGCGTGCCACGGAATCGGCCCTGACCCGGTTGGCCGATGGGACATACGGCGACTGCACCGACTGCGGAAGCGCCATCGCCTTCGCCCGCCTGATGGCGTACCCCACGGCCGACCGGTGCGTCGCCTGTCAGACGCGGCAGGAACAGAACCACGGCAAACCCCCGCGCCTGTGAGCCTGTGCCGGGAGCGGACGTGAGGGACGATCTTCTGATAGCCAGCCGTGCGGTCGAGCACGGCTTCGAATTCCATTTCTCCGCGGGCGCCTCGCCGGACCGGTCGCTGTGCGGCATGCCGGTCGAGCCCACGCAGATTCCTGCGCACTTCTTCGGCGTGGACGGCGCCCTCGAGGGGCGGTGGTGTCAGCGGTGCGAAGCCCTGGGACGAAAGCCGGCGACGCTGCGCGAGCTCTGACGCGCGCACCCGCACCGGTTCTTCCCCGGGCCGTCGGGCCTGGACAGAGCGCTCGTTCGTGCCTGGGGGCAGCCCGCGAAATCGCCTCGGCCTGAAATTCCGGCGCCGGGGTTCGATCGCTCGAGCTGCGGGCGGCGGTCGTTCAGGACTTGGGGACGTCCTGCGCGAACCTCAGGACGTCACCTGCGCCCGGCAACTCCAGGAACAGCATTCCATCGCGGATGTACCACGACCGCGCATTCCGGACCGAATCCGCGAAGCGACTGCCCAGGGACCCGACCGCGCACGTGGTCCGGGTATAGCTCACCGGACCGACGGACAGGTTCGCCCCCTCCGCGCTCCATGCACCGAGTCCACGGTTGCAGTCGGCGCGCACGAGGATGCGGTGGTGCTCCTGGAACTCGACGGAATACCGGTCCGGCCGCGGTATGGCGACGGCCGTGCCGCCCAGCATGGCCGACTGAAGCTGCCACCGGGTGTTCTCGAGTGTCGCGTACGGAAGGCTGCCGCCGTCCCTGGCCGTCGCGCGTTCCATCGCCTTCTGCCACCACGCGCAACCGGTCAGGGAAAGCGACAGCGAGAGCACGAGGGGCATCCCGGAGCGCCGAAGCAGCCGCGCGACCATTCCGGCGACAGGTGTGACGCGCGCCAGGGGCGCGGCCTTTCCCCGGACCGGGGAAGTCCGCTGTCCAGGGAAGTGCCGCAGGGGCATCTCGAGCCGGCGGATCAGGCCGCGGCGGTCGAGCGCGTGTTGCGCCGGATGAAGTCCGCCATCCGGGCCACACCCTTCTCGATGGCCTCGTTGGACGCCGCGTAGCTGAAGCGGATGTGCTGGCCTTCGTCGGGTACGCGGGGGCCGAAGTGGATGTCCGCGAGCACTGCCACGCCGGCCTCGTGCAGCAGCCGGGCGCGCAGTTCCTCGGAATCGCGCGCGCCGATCATGCGGCACGCTTCGGTCACGTTGGGCCACGCATAGAAGGCACCGCCCGGGTTCTGGCACGTGACGCCGGGCACCTGGTTCAGCAACCGCACGATCAGGTCGCGGCGCTGCAGAAAGCTGTCGCGCATGCGCAGCGCGTCGTCCTGGGGACCATCCAGCGCCTCGACTGCCGCCCATTGGCTGATCTGCGAGGCGCACGACTCGGTATTGGTGATCCACGTCGTGAAGTAGGGCGCGAGCTTGCGGTTCACCGCAAACCCCAGCCGCCAGCCGGTCATGGCCCACGTCTTGGAGCAGCCGTCCGCGATGATCGTGCGCTCCAGCATGCCGGGGAGCGTCGCGATGGACACGAATTCGCCTTCGTAGACGAGCCTACCGTAGATCTCGTCGGCGAAGACCCAGATCTGCTCGTGCTTGCGCAGGATGTCGGCGATCGCCTCCATCTGGCCGCGCGGGATGATTCCGCCCGTGGGATTGTGCGGGGAGTTGAGGATGAGCAGCTTCGTGCGCGGCGTGATCTTGTCGGCCAGCTCCTGCGGATCGAAGTTGAAGTTGCGGGACTCGCGCAGGTGAATGGGCACGGGCACGGCACCGTTGGCCTTGATCTGCGATTCGTAGATCGGGAAACCGGGATTGGGGTAGATCACCTCGTCCCCCGCGCCGTAGTCGGTCACCGACAGCACCGAGTAGCCGATGAAGGGTTTGGCGCCCGCCGCGACCACCACGTCCGCCGCGTCAACTTCGAGCCCGCGAGTGCGGCGCACGTCGCGCACGACGGCCTCGCGCAGTTCGTTGATGCCCGCCGACGGCGTGTAGCCGTGCTTGCCGCCGCGGATGGCGGTCACGGCGGCGTCCTGGATGTTGGCCGGCGTGGGGAAGTCCGGCTGCCCGATGCAGAACGAGATGACGTCCTTGCCGCTGCGGATGAGGGCGTTCACCTCCGCCAGGACCACGAATGCGTTTTCGGTGCCGAGCTCCGAGGCTCGTCTGCTGACTGCCGGCATGGGCCGTTCCTCCTGATCGCGGAAGCGCCGATCGAACGTCGGTGCGTCCGCCCGCGATGTTCTGCCGTCCGGCCGGGGCCGCGGTGTCCCCTTGCGTTCTCACTGCCCGGAAAGCGTGAAGGCCGGGTGTATAACACGCCCGGAAAACGCGGGTCAATCGAGCCAGGGCCCGCTCCCGCGGCCACGGGACGGCGCACGCAATCGGGCCTTGGTCCGGCGTGTCCTTCGCGATCGTGCCGTGTCCTGGAGCGCCCCCGTCTCCCTCAAGCCCCCCCGGCCGGAGATGACAGCCAGCGCCGCATCGCCCCGTTGACGAGTTCCGGCCGTTCCATGGGTGCCATGTGTCCGCAGTTTTCGAGAATGACGAGTTCCGCGCCCTCGATCCCGTCGCGGATCTCTTCCTGCACGGCGGGAGGGGCCCGTCCGTCTTCCCTTCCCGCCAGCACGAGCGTGGGACAGCGGATCCCGCGCAGATCCGCGACGCTGTCGGGCCGGTCCAGCATGGCGACCTGCTGCCGGATGTAGGCCTGCACACCTACCCGCGCCGCCATGTCGATGATCGGCTTGGTCAGCGCCTCCTCCCGCGTTCGGGAGGGATGCACGAGCATGCCCAGCATGGCGCGCGTGATGGGCATGAAGCGGCGGGGACGGCGTGCCAGTTCGATGAACCGCCGGCGCTCCTCCCGCCTTTCCCCGGAGTCGGTGCGGGCGGACGTGCCCAGCAGTGCGAGCCGCATCACCCGGTCCGGGGCCTGCCGCATGATCTCGAAAGCGACGTAGCCACCCATGGAGAAGCCCGCCAGGGCGAATCGCCCGGACGGCGCCTCCTTCAGCACGCGGGCGGCCATTCCGGACATGGAATCGTCCCTTGTGAGGTCCGCCACCCGGCAATCGGCCACGTCGGCGAGGCCCGCGGTCTGCGCGGCCCACACTTCGGCGTCGCAGAGGAGTCCGGGAAGAAGCACCAGGGGTGTCATGAAACGTCCCTTCGAAGAAGGCCGCATGCATCGGCAGGCGGCGCGCCATTGCGGCGGTCCGCATCATGCCGTTCGCCCCGTGACGCCACGGCATCTTCGGTCACGCGCGCCACGAGTTCAAGAGAACGGGAATCGCGCCGGTTCGTGACGACACGGCGGTGGCTTAGAATGGTCCCCAACGTCACTCGAGATTTCCCCATGAGCAAGAACATGCAGGTCCTTCTGGCGAGCCGACCCAAGGCCGCCGTCACGGAAGCGAACTTCCAGATCGTGGAGCGCGAGCTCCCGGTGCCCGGACCCGGTGAGATTCTCGTCCGCAATCACTGGCTGTCTCTCGACCCCTACATGCGCGGCCGGATGAACGCGTCGAAGTCCTACGCGGCGGCGGTGGAGATCGGCGACGTGATGACCGGCGGCACCGTCGGGGAGGTGCTCGAATCGAACCACCCTCGCGTCAAGGCAGGGGACTTCGTGGTCGGCAACACGGGCTGGCAACTCTATGCCGCCGTGGCCGGCGAGTCGGTGACCCGGGTGGATCCGCAGCTCGTTCCGCTGTCCGCGTACCTCGGGGTCGTGGGCATGCCGGGTGCCACGGCGTGGATCGGTCTGTTCGAGCACTGCGAGCCGATCGCGGGAGAGACCGTCCTCGTGTCGGCGGCGTCCGGCGCGGTCGGCAGCGTGGTCGGGCAACTCGCGAAGATGCAGGGGTGCCCGACCGTCGGCATCGCCGGCGGCCGGATGAAATGCGAATACGTGGTGAAGGAACTGGGCTTCGATGCCTGCATCGACTACAAGGCCGGCCGCCTCTACGAGGATCTCCGGGCCGCCTGCCCTGCGGGGGTGGACTGCTATTTCGAGAACGTGGGCGGGCCGACCATGGATACCGTCTTCCGCGTGCTCAATCCGTTCTCCCGCATCGCGCTGTGCGGCATGATCTCCGACTACAACCTCGAAGAGGCATACGGGGTCAAGCTGATGCGTTCGCTCCTGGTGAACCGCGTGCGTCTGCAGGGGTTCATCGTGAGCGACCGCATGGATCTCTATCAGCGCGCCATCGCCCGCCTCGGGGCGCTCGTCTCGCAGGGCAGGATCAAGTACCGGGAGAGCGTGGCCGAAGGTCTGCAGAACGCGCCCACTGCCTTCATCGGACTGCTGGCCGGACGCAACTTCGGCAAGCAGCTCGTGAAACTCGTCTGAGGGTCCGCCCTCTTTCGCGAGCGGAGCGCCGCCGTCGAAACGGCGCCCGCTCGAAGGAAGGACCGATCGATGTGCACGACTGCAGCCGGGGTCCGGTTCCGTCTTCGCCCACCGCCTTGCCATCGCCCGTTTCCGGCTGCGGCGGCATCCGTGCACGACGATCATCCTTGGTCGACCCGGCTGCAACCCCGCAGCCGCCCTGAAGTCCAATCGGATTCAACTTGAACGCATCGCGCCGGAGCCTTCGATGAAACGAACCCTCGTCACCCTTTGCCTGACTGCATGCGCGTGCCTCGCCATGCCTGCCTGGGCCGCAGAATCGCTCACCGCTGAAAAGACGTCCGACATCCGCCGGCTGATGGACGTCACCGGCGCATTGCGCATCGGGCAGCTCGTCTCGCAGTCGGCGGTCGCCCAGATCACCCAGGGCCTCAAGAACACGCGGCCCGACGTCCCTCAGGAGGCGTTCACCATCATCGGCGAGGAGGTCAACAAGGTCGTGGGCGAGGAGATGTCCGCCAAGGGCGGCTACATCGAGCAGATGATCCCGATCTTCCACAAGTACCTCACGCACGACGAGATCAAGGGGCTGCTCACCTTCTACACGTCGCCGCTGGGGAAGAAAGCCACGTCGGTCCTGCCGATGATGGCGCAGGAAGGCATGCAGGTCGGTCAGCGCTGGGCCAAGACGCTCGGGCCCAAGCTCGATCAGCGGCTCAAGGCCCGTTTCGCCGAACGCGGCATCAAGATCGAGCCCGCCGCCAAACCCGCGGAACCTGCCGCGCCGGCACCGGTGAAATGAACGACCTGCAACGGGAACCGCGCGTACCCCGGTGTCCCGGGCGAGTCGCGGGCTGATCGAAACCGGCGCGCCGCGGTACCGCGGCGGCCATCCCTGGAAGGGGCCGATCAGTCCTTTCCCAGGGGTTCGAAGAGCGCTGCAATGTCGTCCTGCGTGAGCGGCTTGGAGCTGGCGCCCGGTTCGCCGAGGATGGCCGCGGCAAGCGCCGCCTTGTCCGCCTGCATTCTTGCGATCTTCTCTTCCACGCTGCCCGCCACGATCAGCTTGTAGACGAACACCGGATTCTCCTGGCCGATCCGGTGGGCGCGGTCCGTGGCCTGCCGCTCCACGGCCGGATTCCACCAGGGATCGTAGTGGATCACGGTGTCCGCGGCCGTCAGGTTGAGGCCCGAGCCGCCTGCCTTGAGGCTGATCAGGAAGAGCGGCACCTTGCCTTCCTGGAAGAGCTGCACCGGCCGCGCGCGGTCCTGGGTGTCGCCGGTCAGTTTCACGTGCTCGATGCCGCGAGCGCGCAACTCCGCCTCGATGAGTCCCAGCATCTCGGTGAACTGGGAGAAGAGCAGCACGCGGCGGCCCTCCGCGAGCAGTTCGTCCAGCATCTCCAGCAGCAGGTCCAGCTTGGCGGACTCCTCGATCTTCCGGGCGGCATCCAGCTTCACCAGCCGTGGATCGCAGCACACCTGCCGCAGCTTGAGCAAGGCATCGAGCAGCACGATCTGGCTCTGCGCAAGACCGCGGCTCGCGATTTCGCGGCGGACCCGCTCGTCCATCGCGGCGCGCACCGTCTCGTACAGTTCGCGCTGCCGGCTGCCCAGTTCCACCGGACGCACGATCTCCGTCTTGGGCGGAAGTTCGGAGGCCACCTGTTCCTTGGTACGGCGCAGCAGGAAGGGCCGCAGCCGGCGTTCCAGACCCGCACGCCGCTGCAGGTCGTCGTGCTTCTCGATGGGTGTGCGGTAGTTGCGGCGGAAGGATGTCGCATCGCCCAGAAACCCGGGCATGAGGAAGTTGAACAGCGACCAGAGCTCGCCCAGATGATTCTCGAGCGGCGTGCCGGTGAGGCACAGCCGGTGGCGCGCCTGCAGCGACCGGACCACCGCGGCTGCCTGGGTCTGCGCGTTCTTGATCTGCTGCGCCTCGTCCAGGATCACCAGGTGGAACTCCTGCTCCATGAGCACCGCCTTGTCGCGGGGCAGCAGCGGATAGGTGGTGATGACGAGGTCGTACTGGCCCAGGCGGTCCAGCACTTCCTTGCGCTTGAGTCCGTGCGACACATGCACGCGCAATCCAGGCGCAAAACGCGCGGCCTCGGCGCGCCAGTTGGGCACCACGCTGGTGGGCGCAACGATCAGGGCCGGCCGGTCGAGCCGTCCCGCTTCCTTCTCGACCAGCACGTGGGCGAGGGCCTGGACCGTCTTGCCGAGTCCCATGTCATCGGCGAGGACACCCGCCACCTCGTATTCCCTCAGGAACTGCAGCCAGGCCAGGCCGTCGGCCTGGTAGGGACGAAGCTCGGCCTTGAGACCCTGGGGCGGCGAAACCGGGACCACACCATCGAAGTGCGACAGACGCTGGCCGAACGAACGCAGCGCCTCGCCCCCGCGCCAGCGAAGCTCGGACGCCTGCTCCAGCGAGTTGAGGCGTGCTGCGTCGAGCCTTTGCAGACGGACCTTGCCCGACGGAGCCGCGTCGAGCAGTTCGTCCAGGATGGCCATGATGGGCCTCACCCGGGCGACCGGCACTGGCAGCAGACGGCCATCCTGGAGCCGGATGGCAAGGTGTTCCGGCGCATCCGCATCGCGCGTCTTGTCGAAGAGATCCGGACGTTCGCGCAGCATCGTCACCAGAATGGGCAGGAGGTCCATGCGGCGGCCCTCCACGTCCACGCCCAGGCTCAGGTCGAACCAATCACGGCCGGACTCCGACACTTCCGCATGCCATTCCTCGATCTCGACCGGCTGGTAGGCGAACGATTCGTCGAACTCGATGACCCAGCCGTCGTCGCGCAGTTCCGGGACCCGTTCGCACACGAACGGCACCCAGTCGTCGGAGTGAGGAAACACGTAGTCGGCGTCGAATTCCTCGGGCAGCGCGTGGCCCAGATCGGCCGCGGGAACCAGCCCCATCCTGCGCAATTCCACATGGAAATTCTTCTCCGCCGCCCCGTCGCGGCGAATCCGTCGAAGAATGCCGCCCTGGAACTGGCGGACGATGCCCGGATCGTGGGCGCCGACACGCACGCCGTCGTAGTCGAACCTCAGGCAGGCAAGACTGAGGAACTCGTTGATCGCCCGGTAGCCGCGCCCCACGGCCTGCAACGTGACCAGGCGCAGGCAGGGTCGAGGCACGATGCCCCGCACGTCCTCTTCGCGCAGGACATCCGGCATCGGGATGCCCAGACCGGGGAAGCGGTTCTCCAGCGCCGCGCGCACGACGCCCACCTCCTCTGCCGGCACGTCCGGCATGGTGGACAGCATCCAGGCGATCTCCGGCGCCCACTGCGCCTCGAGCAGACCGCAGCGTTCGAGGGTCTCGTCGACGTACCAGGGCGGGGACAGCGGCAGCACGGCCGCCAGCGGCAGCTCGCACTCCCACACGATCCGCTGCGATCCATCTTCGTCATGGACCCACCGCACCCGGGCGGGCAGCGGCTCGCCAGGCGCCAGTGGCGGTGCGTCCGCAGAACCCAGATGACAGCGGCCCGTCGCCAGCAGAGCAGGCAGGAGCCGTTCGGCGCCCCCGCCCCGAATCACGACTTCCGAGTCGAAGGCTGCGTTGCCTTCGATCAACAGCATCTTGAGAATCCGCTGGTCGTCTGGACCGACGAAACTCGGCGGCGAATTGATGGCATTGCGCGCGTTGTGCCAGGCTGCAGGCGCGCCGTAGGTCCCGTCCTTGCGCAGCCGCGCCGTCATGAGCTTCACGCGCACACCGGCGCGCTGGTAGGGCGCCGTCAGATCGAGCACGGTGGCAACAGGCGCTGGGGCGCCGGATGCTTCGCCCTGGCCTGTCGGCGGGCGGCGCGAAGACCTCGGCGGCTTGTTGAGCCATGTCACCCAGGGCTGGGAAAGCTCGCCGTTGCCCGCCTCCCGCGCGCGCGGCGCCCGCTCCATGGAGCGCTGAAGAGGCGCGATCAGATTGACTGTCGGATCGGTCGCGATGCGCGGTGGCGGCTTGTCCAGCACGGTGAGCAGCGTGGCGGCCACATGCTTGCAATTCACGCCCACGGGGCAGGTGCACTTGCCGTAGATCCGCGCGCCACCGTTGCCCGGAAACACCTGGACCTCGACCTTGTAGGGTTCGCCCTCGGTTCCCGCCACGAACGCTTCGAAGCGCCCGGGGCCGGAGCCGGCCCGGACCCGCTCCACCCGGCCTTCGCGAACATACTCCTCCCCCCGCGTGACGAACTGCTCGGGGAGGTTGCGCTCGATATCGCGCCGGGTGAGGCTTGGGGACTTCATCGAAGGGCTCTGCCGGATGAACGACCGGACAGTGTAGCCGTCCTCGATGATTTTGTGACTGTTGGAAGATGAAACAGAGGGGAAAGTCGGAGAATCGACGTGCCCGGGACGAGGGTCGGGGGGCTTGTAGTCCCTGGCCCCTAGTCCCTGGTCCCCGGTCCCCAAGTATCCGAATGGCCGCGCCGCTATCCCTCGGTTCCGAGGTTCCGGTCTGAGACCTATCCCGCGATTGGAGGATACTTCCGCGACAGGGAACCGAGCAGGAATACACCCCCCAGCGCAAGCGTCATCCACGTCGACGGTTCCGGCACCGGGGCCGACAGTTCGAAGCGGAAGGCATAGGCGGAATCCCCGAAGTCGAAGTCCTGGATCCACAGCGAGTAGGTTCCCGGCCCCAGCGGCGTGACGCCCGTCAGGATGTCCAGCGTCTGACCCGCACCGACCGAGCCCACATGCTGCCAGCCCAGCAACAACGCGGGGTTGGGAAGGTTGGGATCGACCGTGATGGCCGGACCGGCCTGGATGCCGATGAACGACACGGCGACGGCCGGATCCATGCCTTCGATCGCCTTGATGGAGGTGAGCGTGGCCCCCACCGGCACGACGAAGGTCGCGTAGTCGCGAAAGGAGGCGGTCCCGTCGAATCCGGACGTTCCGAGCAAGTCGTTGGCGCCGGCGCTCAACACGATTTCGGTCGGCGCATTACGGTCGTTGGACAGATCGCCTTCGACGCTTTCGTCGTGGACGACTGCAGCACGGGCCATCGGCATGGCCGCCACGCCGAGAAGCATGGCGGCACAGCAGGCGCGAATCGTTGTGTTCATGGGTCTCTCCCGGTCGTTCTGGATGGAAACGGGCTCGCTTGTTCAGGACTTGGGCGGGTTGCGCAGCCGGCGGCGTGCCACCAGGAGCACGCTCACCGATCCCAGTCCGAGCAATGCGGTGGTGCCAGGTTCCGGCACGGCCGCGATCTGGTACACGATGCCCCCTGTCCCGTTGGCAGCGGTGTTCGTGACCAGCGCATACAGCTCACCGTGGCCGTCCTGACCGAAGCCGTGGACGGTGAGTCCGTCCGGCAGCACGCCGTTCTCGAACTGGGGCAGCAGGAATTCACGGATGAGACCGGTTTCCAGATCGGCGTAGAAAAGCCGGCCATCGGCACGCGGCGGGGTACGCAGCGCGAGGTCCCCGAAGACGTACTTGCCGTACAGTTCCGGAATGCCGTCGCCGCGATAGACGAAGCCGCCGGTGATGGCGATGCCGTCCCCATGGTCGTACTGCAGGAAGCCCTGCGTTCCCTGAATCGGATCGATGAGGCCTGCGGGGGATCCGGGGCTGTCGGCGCCAATACCAGTGCTGCGATCGAAGAGGAACGTGCCTTCCTTCACCGCCCAGCCGTAGTTGCCGCCCAGGACGATCCTGTCGATCTCCTCGATGTTGCCCTGACCCACGTCAGCGGCGATCAGATCGCCACTCACCGTGTCGAAGCTGAACCGGTACGGGTTGCGAAGTCCGGAGGCGTAGATCTCCTTGACCTGCCCCGCGGCCTGGAACGGATTGGTCGTGGGAATTCGGTACTCCCCATTGGCGCTCACCGCGTCCGTGCTGGTGGCGGCGGTCAAGGCCGGGGCCACCGGATCGATGCGGATCATTTTGCCGAGCGGCGTGGAAAGGTTCTGGGCATTGCCGCCCGGCTCGATGTGGCTGGCACCCACGTCGTTGGCATTGCCGCCGTCGCCCAGTGTGCGATAGCCCGCGCTGCCCGCATCGTTGAAGCCCGGATGGAAGGCAAGCCCGAGAAAGCCGCGCTCGTCGTTGGGACTGCCTGCGTTGAAGGGAGGCGACACCATCGTGCGCAGATCCAGGGCCGGAGCCGCCAGCAGACTTCCGTTCTCGATGACGCGCAGCAACCCGTTCTGCTCCACGACGAACAGACGGTCGGGAGACCCCGGAGCATTGATGGCGTAGTCCGGGGCACCGAGACCGGTCGCGATGGTCTTCAACGTAACGGCGATGTCGCCCTTGGGAATGTCCGGGATCAGCGACTGGGTGTGGCCTGTGCGCTCGTCATGAGCGCAATCATGCAAGGCAATATCAGGCGAGTGGAGGAACGCAGTGCGGCAAGTGACATCGTCAGGTCTCCTGTGTTCGGCTGGAACGGTGCGCCCCAAGAAGGCAGATCTCATCGTTGCAGGCCGACGATCAGTCCTTCTTCGGCGCCACGCCATGACTCGCCGCTCGCGTGGCGGCTCGCATGAGTCTTCTGGACAGCGGGACAGCCGGGCAATCGGCGTTCCGCTCATGCCAGGTGGAACGCCGAAGAACTCTAGAACGTCGGACGGGCAAAAGCCCGTGACTTAGTCACGGCCAGACGCAATTGGCGAGCAGGGTGTGCAGGCGACCGCCGCAGGTTGCAGCGGCGCGACAAGGACGGCCGGCGATGCGAACGCGACAGGCGTTGTCCGAGGAATGCGCCGTCAGCGCGCGGCGTTCAGGGATTGCCGGTGGAAGACGCCGTCCTTCATCACGGCCACGATGCGTTCCCGGTCGCGAAGGATGGCCGGCTCCCGCAGAGGATCGCCTCGCACCACGATGAGATCGGCCAGGTGGCCTGGGCGTATCGTCCCCAGTTCTCCGTCCATCCCCATGAGTTCGGCTCCCATCCGGGTGGCGGCGATGATGGCCTGCATCGCAGGCATTTCCAGGAGATCGACGAAATGCGCGATGTCCCTGGCGTTCGCGCCGATGGGATTCCAGGCGAATCCGTAATCACCACCCGGCAACACACGGACGCCGCGTTTCACCAGTTCCTTCATGGCCCCGATGCCGGCGGCGAGTTCCTCTTCCAGAACGCGCGCTGCTGCCGGGCTGTCCGGCACACCCCAGGGCTTCGCCTCGTGCAGTGTTGCGAAGAGATGCCCCAGTGTCGGTGCGACGAACACGCGGTCGCGCGCGCCCTCCAGCGCTGCGAGCGCTTCGTTGTCGCAGAGTGTGGCGTGGTAGATCACGTCCACCCCGTGCTTCACGCAGAGTTTCACCGCCACAGCACTTCGTGCGTGAGCCGCCACGCGCTTCTCGTGCGCCCGCGCCACCTCGCACACGGCGTCCAGTTCGGCTTCCGTCACCACGGTCGTTCGCGCCGGAGACGCGCGCGTCCCCGCATCGCCCGAGACGTTGATCTTGAGGGTGTCGACCCCTTCGCGGACCATCTCGCGCGCGACCCGGCGGAACATGTCCGCGCCGTCGCAGACGATCGCGAAGTTCTCGCGGTACATGTGACCCAGCCGCACGTCGCCGAGCCCTGCGGTGACGGTGAGCTCGGGGCTCGCCGCCAGCAGCCTGGGTCCGGGAAATTCGCCTGCGTTCACGGCATTGCGCAGGACCACGTCGAGCCGCGGTTTGGCGGAGGCCGCACTGAAGCAGCTCGTGAATCCCTGGTCCAGCATCTTCGCGGCGTTGCGCACCGTGAGCAGCATGTGCTCTTCCGGCGGAATGAAGCCCATGTCGACCGAGCGTGCCGCGTCGGCGAAACTGAGATGGGCGTGCGACTCGACGAGGCCCGGCATGAGGGTCGCGCCACCGCAGTCGACAACCGGGACGTCGGCCGCCCCGGGCATGGCAACGCCGGACGCCGCAATCTCGGCGATTCGGTTGCCGCGCACCAGCACCTCTCCCGTGAACGGCTCCCGGCCCGTGGCATCCAGGATCCGGGCATTGCGGAACAGCACGCCGGGCGCGGTCATGGCGTCAGGTCCGCTTGAGGTCCGCCGCACCCAGGAAGATGCGGTTCCAGGTGGGGCTGATGAGAATCTCGTTCACGCACACGTGCGGCGGCTGTTCGGCCACCCAGCGGATGGTGCGCCCGAGATCCTCGGGCTGCAGCATGCGGGCGATGTCCTCCGGCGACGGCTTCACCGGCCGCTTGTCCATGATGGGCGTGGCGACCTCGGCCGGGCAGATGCAACAGGCACGGATGCCGTTCACGCATTCCTCTTCGTTGAGATGCGCCGTCATGGCCACCACCGCGTGCTTGGCGGCGTTGTAGGCCGGCCCGGTGAGATAGGTGTCGAATCTTCCCGACCACGAGGAGATGTTGATGACCAGCCCATCGCGTCGGGCGCGCATCGAAGGCAGCGCGGCGGCGGTGCAGTAGTACGAACCGTCGAGATTGATGCGGATGACCTCGTTCCAGCCTTCGATCGTCTGGTTCTTCCAGAAGCGGTGCGGCACGTTGAGGCCGGCGCTGTTCACCAGGATGTCCACCTGGCCGTGCCGGTCCAGCACCGCCCTGGCCACGCGTTGCACGTCCTCGGCGCGGCTCACGTCGAGCACTTCGACACTCACGTTCGCCCCGGCGGCCGAGAGCCTCGCGGCTTCGGTGTCGAGCACGTCCTTGCGCCGACCGGACATCACGATCGTCGCACCCGCTTCGGCGAGCGCCTGCGCACCGGCCAGACCGATTCCGGTGCCGGCGCTGGTGATCCACGCGACCTTGCCCTCGAGCATTCCCATCGAAACCTCCTCCGTTCAGCGTTTCGCGAGCGCCTTGCGCACCTCGGCCCCCGCCACGCGGAGCGCTTCCGAGGCCGCGTCGACGGCGCCCAGCATCAGGATGAATCCGTGCACCATGCCCGCCAGTTGCCAGAGGGTGCACTCGTTGCCGGCTTCCATGAGCCGGGCCGCGTACTGCACACCCTCGTCCCGCAAGGGATCGTAGCCCGCCACGAGCACGAACGCGGGCGGCAGACCCGACAGGTCATCGGCGAGCAGCGGAGCGAAACGGAAATCCTCCGCGTCCCGCGACGCGCGCAGATACTGCTTGTAGAACCACGTGATCGAGTTGCGAGAGAGCAGGTAGCCCTCGGCGAACTTCCGGTGCGAAGCCGTCTCGGGCTCCGGGGCCGTGGCGGGATAGATCAGCAGCTGGTGCGAGATCTTCGGAGCGCCCTCGTTCCGGGCGAGCAGCGAACACACGGCGGCGAGATTGCCGCCGGCACTGTCGCCTCCGACCGCGATGCGCGACGTGTCGACGTCGAGTTCCGGGCCGCCATGCATCCCCACCCACCGCAGTGCGGCCATGCAGTCGTCCACGGCCGCGGGAAACTTGTGCTCCGGGGCCAGCCGGTAGTCCACGGCCACGACGACCACGTCCGCTTCCTTCGCCAGCCGGCGGCATGCGGAATCATGCGTGTCCAGATTGCCGATCACGAAGCCGCCGCCGTGGAACCACAGGAACACGCCGAGCCGCTCACCCATGGCGGTATCGCGCGGGCGGTAGACACGCAACGGTATCGGACGGTCGGGGCCGGGTATCAGCCGGTCCGACACTCGGTGGATGGGTTCGTCCTTGACGTCCACCCGCTTGACGCGTGCCTGGTACTGCACCCTGGCTTCGTCGGGCGTCACCTGCCACGGTTCGGGCAGGCCGGCTACCTTGACGGCCGTGAGCACGGCCTGGATCTGCGGATCGAGCGGCATCGTTTCCTCTTGTTCCTGGGGCGGGCCGGATCAGTGTCCGGCCCGCGTGTGGCGAAGCTTGAAGGTGCCGGTCGCCTTGGCGAGCAGCGCGCCGGACGAGTCGCGCACCTCCCCTTCGACGAACACGAGCGAACGCCCGGCGCGGGTCGCCTGGCCTGCGGCGCGGATCTCGCCCGTGGCGGCGGCGAGGAAATTGACCTTGAGTTCGACGGTCGTCGCGCCGATGGCCTCCGGGTCGAGCGACTTTGCGCTCATGCCCATGGTCATGTCGAGCAGGGACATGATCGCCCCGCCGTGGGCCGCGCCCCAGCTGTTCATGAGCTCGGGACGGATGTTCACCGACGCGGTGACACGCCCGGATTCTTCCGTGAGGCGCTGCATCCCCAGCAGTTCCGCATAGGGAATTTTCAGATCGAAGACACTGGGCATGGACTCAGAGCGCCGAATAACCGCCGTCGACGGGAATGATCACGCCGGTCATGTATTCGGAAGCGCGGGAGGCAAGCAGCACGGTCACGCCTTTCAGGTCGTCATCCGTGCCGAGACGCTTCATGGGCGTGTGTTCCATGATGTACTGCTCCGCCCGGTCGATCATGCCCTTCGACATCTTGCTCGGGAAAACGCCCGGCGCAATGGCATTCACCTGAATGCCGTATTGCGCCCACTCGGCAGCGAGCGAACGCGTGAAGTTCACGCAGGCCCCCTTGCTGGAGTTGTAGGCAATGGTCGGCATGAACTGCGGATCGGTGCCGGCAAGGCCCGCGATGGACGCGATGTTGATGATCTTGCCGCTGCGGCGGGGAATCATCGTCGCGTTGCCCACGGCCTGGGACAGCACGAACAGCGCGGTGATGTTGAGGTTCATCACCTTGTGCCAAGCCTCCAGCGGATGCGATTCGGCGGGCGCGCCCCAGCTCGCCCCGGCGTTGTTGACGAGCACGTCGATCTGCCCCCACCGGGCGATGACGGCATCGACCAGCGGCTTCGCCGCCGCGGGGTCGGAAAGATCGCAGGGATGCACCAGCACGTCGCAACCCGCGCCCCGCAGCTCCGCGGCGGCCTCTTCCAGTTCGTTCGCCTTGCGCGCGGTGATCGCCAGCCTGGCGCCCATCTCGCCCAGCGCGGATGCCATCTGCAGTCCGAGACCGCGCGATCCGCCCGTGATCAGCGCCACCCTGCCTTCGAGATCGAAGAGTTCTTTCACTTGCATGCCGTTTCCCCTTTTGATTTTCGGTGCGCCGGAACGGTGTCCGGCCGTCAGAACCAGGCGTCCTGCATTTACAGGCAGGTCGGATCCATGTCGTTGAGCAGGCCGTACCAGACCTGCGTGCGCGGCAGCTCCCAGCGGAAGAAGTAGCCACAGGCCTGCAGCTTGCCTTGATAGAATTCGCGGTCGCTGCCCTGGGCCGCGGGCAGCTTCTTCACGGCCACCAGCCCCTGCTTGAGCCTCAGCCATGCGACCACCACGTGGCCGGTCAGCTCGAGGAACAGATGTGCATTGGCGAGTGCCAGTTCCGCGTGCCCCTTGTCGGTTGCGCACAGCACGTTGCGCACGATCTCCATCACGTTCGCGAGCGCGTCCGTCAGCCGTTCGCCGTACTGGCGCAGCTGCGCGGAATCGCTGTTCTTCGCCTCCCGCGCGGTCCTGTCGATCTCCATGGCCAGACGCTGGATCGCCATGCCGTCTTCCATGCCCACCTTCCGGCCCAGCAGGTCCAGGGCCTGGATGCCGTTGGTGCCCTCGTGGATCGCGTTGAGCCGGTTGTCGCGATAGAGCTGCTCCACGGGATACTCGCGCGTATAGCCGTATCCGCCGTGCACCTGGATCGCGAGATCGTTGGCGGCGAGGCACCACTGTGCCGGCCAGGACTTCACGATGGGCGTGAGGATCTCGAGCAGCAGGTGAGCGTCGCGCCGGCTCTTCTGCTCGTCGGCGGACCGCTCCTCGTCCACCAGCCGCGCCGCGTACAGGCAGAGCGCGAGTCCGCCTTCCACGTAGGCCTTCTGCGCGAGCAGCATGCGCCGCACGTCCGGATGCTCCACGATCTTCACGGGCGGCTTCGCCGGATCCTTCGAGATCACCGGGCGCCCCTGGGAACGCTCGCGTGCGTACGCCAGAGCGTGGAGATAACCGGAATAGCCCAGCATGACGCCGCCCAGTCCCACGCCGACGCGGGCCTCGTTCATCATGTGGAACATGCAGGCGAGCCCCTTGTGCGGCTCGCCCACCAGTTCGCCGATCGCGCCGCCCTTCTCGCCGAAGTTGAACACGCAGTTCGTCGTGCCGCGGAACCCCATCTTGTGGTTGAGGCCCGCCAGCCAGACGTCGTTGCGCGCGCCGAGGATCCGTCGTCATTCACCAGGAACTTCGGCACCGCGAAGAGGAGATGCCGCGGACGCCGGCCGGAGCCCCCTTGATCCGTGCCAGCACCAGATGAACGATGTTCTCCGACAGTTCGTGTTCGCCCCCGGAGATCCACATCTTCTGTCCGAAGAGACGATAGGTGCCGTCGGCCTGCGGTTCGGCTCGCGTCACGATGTCGGACAGCGACGAACCGGCCTGCGGCTCGGACAGGCACATGGTTCCGAAGAACCGGCCGCTCAGAAGGTGCGGCAGGTACAGGGACTTCTGCGCTTCGCTGCCGAACGCGGCCAGGAGATTGGCGTTGGCGATGGTGAGAAACGGATAGGCCGCAGTGGAGACGTTGGCTCCGTTGAAGAGGGCGAACGCCGCCTGCGCGACCGTCACCGGCAACTGCATGCCGCCCAGCTCGGCATCGAAGCTCGCGGAAAGAAAGCCGGCGTCGACGAACGTCCTCAGCGCCTCTCCCACCTCGGGAATCATCTGCACTCGCCCGTCGACGAATCGCGGTTCGTTCTCGTCCGCCTTGCGGTTGTGGGGCGCGAACTTCTCTTGCGCGATCTGCATGGCCGTGTCGAGAACGGCATCCAGCGTCTCGCGCGAATGCTCCTTGTACCGGTCGCGCCAGCAGAGGTTCTCGAGGTCCAGCAGTTCGTACAGGACGAAATCGAGATCGCGGCGATTGATGATTCGTGATTCCATGGCTTCGATCGGGCGTTGCGTACCGGGTGAATCGGACCTCGTCCGGAGCCGGCTGCGGGCAGCGGCAGGCTCCGGACTGCCTGGCGGACCGGGCGCGGTTCTCCGCTCAGACGACTTCGAACAATCCGGCGGCGCCCATGCCGCCGCCGATGCACATGGTGACGACCACGTACTTGCAGCCGCGGCGCTTTCCTTCGATGAGGGCATGACCCACGAGGCGGGAGCCGGTCACACCGTAGGGGTGCCCGACGGCGATGGAGCCGCCGTTCACGTTGAGCCGGTCGTTGGGAATGCCCAGCTTGTCGCGGCAGTAGATAACCTGGACGGCGAAGGCTTCGTTGAGCTCCCACAGGCCGACGTCCTCCAGCTTCACGCCCGTGCGGGCCAGCAGCTTGGGGACGGCGAAGACCGGGCCGATGCCCATCTCGTCGGGCTCGCATCCGGCCACCGCGAAACCGCGATAGATGCCCAGCGGCGTGAGCCCCTTGCGCTCGGCCACGGTGCTGTTCATGACCACGCAGGCCGACGCGCCGTCCGAGAACTGGCTCGCGTTGCCAGCGGCGATCACACCGCCTTCGACCGCGGGCTTGATCTGCGACACGCCTTCGTAGGTCGTGTCCGCGCGGATCCCTTCGTCGCGATCGGCCAGGACTTCCTTCGTCGATTCCTGGCCGGTGGCCTTGTCGACGACCTTCATCGTCACCTTGATCGGAACGATCTCGTCGCGGGTACGCCCTTCCGCAGCGGCAGCCGCTGCCTTGAGCTGGCTGTCCACACCGTAGCGGTCCTGCGCTTCGCGCCCGATGCCGTAACGCCGGGCCACCGTCTCGGCCGTCTGCAGCATGTTCCAGTAGATCTCCGGCTTGTTCTTCGAGCAGGTTGTCCTCGTGGACCATGTGCTTGTTCATCTCGTTCTGCACGCACGAGATCGACTCGACACCGCCCGCCACGAAGATGTCGGCCTCGCCGGCGATCACGCGCTGGCTCGCCATGGCGATGGTCTGCAGGCCCGAGGAACAGAACCGGTTGACGGTCACGCCGGAAACCGTGATGGGGAGTCCCGCCCGCAGCGCGATCTGCCGGGCGATGTTGTGCCCGGTGGCGCCCTCGGGATTGGCGCAGCCCATCAGGACGTCTTCCACCTCTCCCGGCTCGAGCCCGGCGCGCGCCACCGCATGCTGGACCGCATGCCCGCCGAGCGTTGCCCCATGGGTCATGTTGAACGCTCCGCGCCAGGACTTGCACAGCGGCGTGCGGGCGGTGGAAACGATGACGGCGTCGGCCATGGAACTCTCCTCTCGTGATCTGATCTGGGTGCCTGCCGCCTGGGGAAGGTCTTGTCGCGGCCGGGGAAGCGGGAGTGTACTGCGTCGCGACCGCACAGATCGATGGCCCGGCCGCGTGGCAGGAAGACGCGCCTCTGCGTGCTAAGCTCGCTCGCCCCGCGCCTGCCGTGGGTACGCCACCGCGACTCATACGGATCTTCCGCCTTCCCCCATGAACCTGCGCATTCTCATCACCAACGACGACGGGATCCACGCACCCGGGCTGGCCGTCATGGAACGCATCGCGAGGGCCCTCACCGACGACGTCTGGATCGTCGCGCCGGACTCCGAGCGCTCCGGGGCCGGCCGCTCGGTCTCGCTGGCGGAGCCGATCCGCGTACGCCAGTTCGATGAACGGCGGTTCTCCCTGCTCAAGGGAACGCCGGCCGACTGCGCCGTCATCGGCCTGCGCGACATCCTCAAGGAATCCCCTCCCACGCTCGTCCTCTCGGGCGTGAACCGGGGCGCGAATCTCGCGGAGGAACTCACCTATTCCGGCACGGTGGCCGGAGCGATGGAAGCCACGGCATGCGGCATCCGGGCGATCTCCATGAGCCAGCTCTTCACCCGCGGGCAGGACGTGCGGTGGGCCACGGCGGAACGGTACGGCCCGGCCATCGTGAGACATCTGCTCTCGATCCCGACGCCGCCGGGCGTATTCCACAACGTCAACTACCCCGATGCCGACCCGGACCAGGTGAAGGGCGTGCGTGCGGTGCGCCAGGGAAACTGGGGCAGCATCCACCTCGGCGTGGACCACCGCATCGATGCGCGGAATTTCCCGTACGCGTGGCTCAGTTTCATTCACGAAACGGGCGAGCAACCCGAAGACACGGACGTCGGCGCGGTCCACCGCCACTGGATCTCGGTGACGCCGCTCCATACGGACATCACCCATCACGCGAGCCTGGAACGGCTGGGAACCGCGTTGGCGGGCATCGACCTCGGCTGACCCGTTCTTCCCCGCATTCCGCTGCTGTCCGCCCTCGCGGCGGACCGTCTCAGTCTGGCCGCCGCGGCCGGGCGCCACGTCACCCGCTTCGCCCATCGATGCGACGAGGCGTGCCATCCGCGGGCATTCGAGCCCGCTGCCGTCCTGCCCGTCAGGCATTGCCGGCCTCGTTCCGCGATGTGCTCCCCTCCCGGAGCAATGCATTCACGGCCAGGGTGCAGAGCCGCCATGCGCGCCGGACGCTGCACGCACTCCCTAAAGTGGTGCACGAGGCATCCGATATTCCCCAGGGATTGTCTGCCAGGAAGTGGCAGCCGCCAGCGGCAGACCCGCACAACCACAGGGAGAACGGCAGGTGACGACAGAAGAAGCGGACGACGGCCCCATCGCCGGCAATCACAAGCTCGCACGGCTGCAACCCCTCGCGGCGGCCCCGACGGACCGTTCGGTGCTGGTCGTGGACGACAGCCGGTCGGTCCGCGGACTGCTGTGCGGGTATCTCAGCGGCCTGGGCGGCTTCAGGATCGAAGCCGCGGAATCCTATGCACAGGCCCGTGCGCTGGTGGAGAACGATCCGGAGCGCTTCTTCTGCGCCGCCCTGGATCTGCACCTGCCCGACGCGCCGAACGGGGAGATCGTCGATCTCGTCGCCGGCCGTGGCATCCCGGTCATCGTCCTCACGGGCAGCGTGGACGAGGCCACGCGCGAGACCATGCTGTCGAAGCAGATCATCGACTACGTGGTCAAGCGCAATACCAACGAGATCGAGCATGTGGCCTATCTCGTGGGACGGCTGCGCGAGAACCTGGCGAAGAAGGTGCTGGTGGTCGACGACTCGCTTTCGTTCCGCGGTTACGTGAAGGCACTGCTCGGGCGCTATCGGTACCCGACGTTCGAGGCATCGCACGGCAGGGAAGCGATGGAGATCATCCGCGAGAATCCTGACATCTGTCTCGTGATCACCGACGTCAACATGCCGGAGATGGACGGCTTCGAACTCATTGCCGCCATCCGCAGCCACTATCGCCGGGAGGACATGGCGATCATCGGCCTGTCGGACAGTTCGCGCCGCGGGCTTTCCGCCCTGCTGCTCAAGTCCGGGGCCAACGATTTTCTCGCCAAACCGTTCGCGATCGAGGAGTTCTACTGCCGTGTGACGCAGAACACGAACATGGTGGGCTACGTGCGGCACATGCGCGATTCGGCGACACGCGACTACCTCACCGGCGTGCGCAACCGACGCTACCTCTTCGAGATGGGTGACAACCTGCACGCCAACGCCCTGCGCGGGAACATCCACATCGCGGCGGGCGTGATCGACGCCGACCACTTCAAGCGCATCAACGACACCCATGGCCACCAGGCCGGCGACGAAGCGCTGCGTCTCATCGCCTCGACACTGCAGCGCGGGTTGCGCAAGACCGACATCATCGCCCGCTACGGTGGCGAGGAGTTCGTCTGCATCCCGGTGGTGAAGAAGCCGGAAGACGCCGCCATCGTCTTCGAGCGGATGCGTGCGGCCGTCGCGGAGATCGACTTCCGCGTGGACGACCGGCGCGTGCCGCTGAGCGTGAGCATCGGTGTCACGACCGACCTGTGCAAGACGCTGGACGAAATGCTGAAGCTCGCCGACCAGGGCGTCTACGTCGCCAAGGAAAGCGGCCGGAACCAGGTCGCGTTCGTGCCGGACCTGTGTCCCGTGCAACTCGCCCCGGCGCTCTCCGCGTCGGGCTAGGGAAGGTCTGCTCAATGTACGCGGATCGCGTGGCAGTCGGAAACGGGCGATGGCAAGGCGGGCGGCGAAGGCGAGATTGGACATCTCGTCAAGCCGACCAACGCCGCCAGCGCCTGTTTCCGATTGCCACCCGCAGGGACGGAGGCCCGGCGAGCGGCTGACTTTGTCGGCCGGAGCCTTGTGTGCTCCAGCACATGGCGGCCCAGCCCTTCGCGTCATCCGCCCGCCGAACCTCCGTCGCGACCGCGTACATTGAGCAGACCTTCCCTAGAGCCAGTTCGCCCGCCACCAGCCGCTCGATCACGCTGAGATACACCCCATCCTTGGTCAGGTTGTACGGCGTCGCATTGACCGTCCGGATCAGCTTGCGCACCACCGTGCCGTCGACGACGTCGAAGTCCAGCACGTTGATGCAGCAGGCATCCTGATCGAAGGGGCCGAGCCCCGCCAACCCGCCGCCGGTGATCCACGCGAGCAGCATCGCGTTGGTGCCGCCGTGGCACACCGCCAACGCGGTTCGCCATCCAGGCTCCAGCAGGAACCGCTCGAATGCAGGAACCACGCGCGCCTGGAAATCGGCAAACCGTTCGCCGCCCGCGAACCGGGCACCGGGCTGCGCCGCGTTCTCGAATCCGTAGACGAACTCTGCTTCGAAGCGCTCCTGCGACAGCAGGCGGAGATTGCCGGTGCGGATCTCGCGCAGTTCCGCGATCTCTCTTCTCCGGACCGCACGCCCCGCGAGGACCCGCTCCACGGTGGCCACCGTCCGCGGAACACCGGTATGCACCGCCACGTCGAAATCCACGCGGGCGAGCGCCTCGCCCGCGATCCCCGCCTGGCGCTCGCCCTCTTCCGTGAGCGGCACCTGATCGGTCAGGATCGACTCTCCGTCGGTGCCACGGTAGTTCACCTCTCCGTGCCGCATCAGATAGACCCGCTTGCGCCCTCGCGTTCCGGGCAGCGCGTCGGACCCCGCGCTCATGTCCCGCCTCCCTCTGCCGCCACGATCCGGATCACCGATGCTGGTACTTCTTCAGTTCGAGGCGGGCGACCTGATTGCGGTGCACCTCGTCCGGTCCATCCGCGATGCGCAGCAGACGGGCGGTCGCGTAGGCCTGAGCGAGGCCGAAGGAGTCGGTCACGCCCGCCCCGCCATGCGCCTGAATGGCCCAGTCGATCACGCGGCATGCCATGTTCGGCGCCATCACCTTGATCATCGCGATCTCGGCCTTGGCCTCCTTGTTGCCGACCGTGTCCATGAGCCACGCGGCCTTGAGCGTGAGCAACCGGGCCTGCTCGATGAGGATGCGCGACTCGGCGATGCGCTCCTGCGTGACCGTCTGTTCGGCGACCGGCTTGCCGAACGCGACCCTGGCCAGGGCGCGCCGGCACATCTTCTCCAGGGCCCGCTCCGCCAGACCGATGAGCCGCATGCAGTGGTGGATGCGGCCAGGACCCAGCCTGCCTTGCGCGATCTCGAATCCCCGGCCCTCGCCGAGGAGCATGTTCCCGGCCGGGACCCGCACGTTCTCGAACAGCACCTGGGCGTGGCCGTGGGGTGCTTCGTCGAAGCCGAAGACCGGGAGCACCTTTTCCACCGTGATTCCGGGCGTGTCCATGGGGACCAGGATCATGGATTGCTGCTTATGGCGGTCCGGGTTGGAGGGGTCGGTTTTTCCCATGAAAACAAGGATGCGACAGCGCGGATCGGGAGCCCCGGAGGTCCACCACTTGCGGCCGTTGATGACGTACTCGTCACCCTGCCGGTCGATTCTGGCCTCGATATTGGTGGCGTCCGACGACGCGACCGCGGGCTCCGTCATGGCGAAGGCGGAGCGGATGCGCCCCTCCAGGAGAGGGTCGAGCCACCGCCTCTGCTGGTCGGGCGTGCCATATCGAAGAAGGACTTCCATGTTGCCGGTGTCAGGCGCGGAGCAGTTGAACGGTTCCGAACCGAAGGGGGAGCGCCCCATCAGTTCAGCCAGCGGCGCATATTCAAGATTCGTGAGCGTCCCGCCATGGGACTTGGGCTGCCACAGGTTCCACAGACCGGCCTCCCGTGCACGGGCCTTCAGCGTTTCCATCAGTTCCGGCGGTTGCCAGCGGTCCCCCGTCGCGATCTGCCGCAGCATTTCCTCTTCGTTGGGAAAGATGTGCTCGTCCATGAACGCGCCGACGCGCCGCCTCAGTTCCTGGACGTTGGACGCATATTCGAAATCCATGAATTTTTCTCCGTTAGGGGATGGCAAGGTCACGAACTTATGATCACACTCATATGTCTGCCCGGAGAGGGCTGGAAGTTTTTTCTCGGCCGGTTCACATTTGTTCGCCACAATCTAATCTTATCAATAGCTTATCTGAAAGCCGTCCGTCACTGTTCGGCTTTGTACGCCGATGCTTATTCGACTGATATTCGACGACTTTGGGGTCGGGTGCTGTGACGAAAACACTGACCGAAGCTCAGATCACGACCGCCAAGGCGCGCGCCCGGTTGGAGTTGGCGTGCATTGGCGCCTCGACGCCGAGGCGCACCTTGGCTATCGCAAGAACAAGCGGAGCGGCGTGGTTCGTGCGTTGGCGTAATCACCATGCCGGAGCCAACTACAAGCAGGCGCCGGTCGGCGTCGCTAACGACGTCAACGACAAACCTGCCGAAGGAACGCTGACTTTCGAGCAGGCGGTGACACAAGCGCGGGAACACGTCACCCGGTCCAGAATAGAAGCGGCGGCGCAAGCAGCCGGACCAGCACCCACCGTGCGGACGGCTGTAGAGACATACATCAGGGAGCGTAATGCCCGTGATAGCCGGAGGGCTGGCCGCGAGGTCCGATCCGATGCTGGTCACCGCTTGCGGCGCTACGTTCTTGGTCAAGAAGAGCGCGGTAGCCAGGGAAGCCGTTGAGGCTGCCTCTCTCGCCGTAGTCCATTTGCACGCGCTACAGGAAGATCACCTCTTCACGTGGCGAGAGGACCTTCCTGTAGAATTGAAGGCCACGACGAAGCAGCGGCTCATAAACGACCTGAAGGCAGCGCTGAATGCAGCATGGCCACGCTTGACGGCGGAACAAAAGAAGCTGAATCCAACATTCCCATCTATCGTAAAGACGGGTTCAAGGCTGAGCGCATTGATGACGATGACGAGATATCTGTCGCCCGAGACAATCAAGTCCTCACGGACGCGCAGATCAGCACCTTGCTTCCGAGCCGCATGCGAGATCGACGACGAGCAGGATTTGAAGGCGACCTATATCGCCTTGTCGTCTGCCTTGCAGCAACTGGCGCGCGATTTGCGCAGGCAAGGCGGATGCGCGTCAGTGATGCACAACTGAAAGAGCAACGCTTGATGGTACCGGGTTCCTACAAGGGGCGTGGCGGAAACGGTGGCTCCGTCCCGGTTCCGGTGGGCGAAGATATCATCGAAGTCCTCTTACCGGGAATCTTAGATCGTCCGAGGGACGCGCCGTTGTTCGAGCGATGGAGCCATGAGCAGGAAGCAGGTAGCATCGTTTGGAGAAAGTCAGAACGGGGTCCGTGGAAGACGGCAGAACTTACTCGTCCGTGGCATGCTATCCGCGAGCGCGCAGGGTTGCCGGAAGCCATTCCTTATGCCTTACGACATTCCAGCATCGTCCGCGGCTTGCGAAACCGACTGCCTATTCAGCACGTTGCTAAGCTGCACAACACTTCCGTGAAAATGATCGAGCGGCACTACGCGTAAATATATTTCGACAGCCTTGGAAGATCTCCTCGGGCAGCAGTTGTACCGCTGGTCCTGAGGCCCGGTGAAAATGCGGTCGGCGCGGATGACAGTAAGAAGCTTTGCCATCTAACGCATAACTTTGCAGGCTTGGCTCTGGCCCAGCCCGGAGCGCACTCACTGCTTTTCCGGGCTGATATACAATCGATCAAAGAGCTAATTCACAATCGATTCCGATAGGCCTGCTGTCGTCAGCTTCCGCACCTGTTCGGGTGACTGTCATCAGGAGCCGCGAACCCATCCGCGGTCGGCTGAGGCGCCGTATTGACGCCAACCAGAGCCAGCAGTGATTGCACAATGACTAGTTGACGACGACCGACGGTCGTCGTGGTAACTCGACCATCGCCGATTAATTCATAAATCTTGGTCCGCCCGAGACCGGTCACTTGCCAAGCCTCCGCGACGGTGCAGGTCAACCGCTTCGCAAACGGGAAGGCGTCGACCTTGATGACAGGGCATCGACTTATCTGCCGTCGCCTCGCGTTCAATTTGACACTGCGTTCGAGCTCCGGACCACGCCGTATCAAGGTTATCTTCCCTACAATCGAAGAGCTACCCCTGAGGCGCGCCGCCTTCCACGTCAACGGAAGCAGAAGCGCAGAACGGAGAGCCTTAGCGAACGTCAGGAAGCATCGGAAACCTCGGCAACAAAAGGCATCGCAGAATTTTTCACAACCACATCGTACTTATCGCGTAAGAACTTCCTCACCCACTCGGCACGGAAGGGTGGAGTCGCCGCTAACGGGAGCGTTATCTGGCCGCCCTATTGAGCAATTTCTCTGGAATGATTCCGTCATGAAGCATGGCACGCTTTAGCATCGTAATATCACGGCCGTTGTTCACCCGCGATTGCGCCGGCAATTTTATCGACTATCGAGGAAGATTGCCGACCAATTGTTCGTTTCAGGATCGTCCAGCACGACATGCGGTCAGCATTTTGCAGCACTCCAACGACTGGAACGTTGTGTCCAAACTGGTCCGACCATAGCCACGGCGGCCCGCATAATGCGAGTCAATCCTCGCCATGGATTTCGCCTCGTACCAGCGATTGGGCCCGAGGCCACCTTCCAGGACTCAAGCCGCTGACGGTACGCGCCGCCTAAGACGTGGGTGACGTCACCTCCCGCAGCGAAGATCGCCGGATCAGATGTCTGGCAGCGATCATCCACGACAATACCATCATCGACGTCCAGCCCCGCGTCCGATGGAAGTGGGTGCCGGGTTGAACCCTGATCTCGACAATTGACTGCGTCGATATCTGCGAATGCATTCCAGCGCAATCGCAACGAACCATCATCCTGATACGAATTGGAATCGATCTTTGAGCCAAATCTGGAACTGACTCCTGTTCAGGCGATAAATTTCTCAAGCGCCCAACGGTCCAGGATAGCAGGCATGCCGCGAGATAGCATCCGATCCGTCATCTCAAACAGAAAACCCCGCAGGCCATCGCCCGAGCGGCGGCAGCAACCTTCAACCCAATGAACCTCGCCGCCGATCAAGGTGGCAATTTGACGCGATTCCCGCGCATCGGATTTCCTGCCGGAACTGCAGTCTCCATGCTGCCCGCAGATAGAGAATTTCGAGCTTTGTTCGACGCCATCCGGCAATTTTCTCGCCCGCGATCCGGTCGCGAGGAGTAGCCGATCGTAAACATAAGCATTTCCCGCAAGCGGTTAGAATTTCGGAGCGGTTTGATCGATCTGCGTCGCGGTTTGTCCGGATGATACGAAATACCGTTCAAAGGATAGGGTCTCCGCGTTTTGCCTGATAAGCGCGGTGCGCCCTCGCCAAGGACTTCTTTGCGCAGCGGCGGGCGATCATACGGCAGGCTGAGTTCGTCTCCGAGAATATCGATCTTGGCTTGTGGCGCCAATCCTCGCGAAGATGCACGGCGGCTGTGTGCTCCTGCGAGGCCTGCTCCGACAATCACAAAACGCATTTTAGCGCTCCTCGTAGGGAAGGGCAACATTCGGCGCGCCCGTCCTCCTTAT